>CAZXSA010000022.1:0-31652 GCA_964642815.1 uncultured Planctomycetales bacterium
GGCATCCCGCCCCCTTCAGCGGGCCGCATAGTGCCCCTGATCGTCGGATGCACCCTTCGGAAACCGACCGATTTGACCTCATTTGCCACGATACCTATACTTACAACAATGGTCCGAATCGCCGCTGTAATGTTGGTTATCTGGTCTTTTTTTTGGGTGCCCGGGGTCTGCCTGGCCGGCCTGGCTGACTCGGAATGCCAAGGGGGCTGTACCTCCTGGGATTGCGTACCCCATCAACATGGGCATGAGTGCCCGCACGATCCCTGCCGCATCCTGACGACCATCAAGATTGATAACCAACGGGACGAGCAACGACTTCAACCCACCGTCCAGCAACCCCGGACGGAACACCTCGGGATTATACCCATCATCGACGCGGATAATCCTGGCATACAACCGACGTGCCTGTACCGCGGAAGGAGTATGCTCGATACCACCCGTTCTATCGCGCATTTCCAACCGATGCTGCTCTGATCGTTTGCCCTCATCCTGATGATTATTGGAATCCCCGCGCGTTGTTTCGCGGGAGAATCGGCCAAGTACAAGTCTGGATATGGACATATTGGAAGTTAAAGGCTCTTTTCCGAGAGGGCATTCACGCGATGAAGCGGTTTCATGGATTTCATGTTATCTGCTTGTGGTCAAGCATGTTCCTGGTAAGTGCGGGTTGTGCCACGGTCAACCCGGCCGGCGATTATCAACAAGCAGCGCGACGGATCAGCGAAGCGACCGGCCATGAGCAGGTGTATCGACCTGACGAAGAGGAGACTATTGCCGTCCGGGTCGAGGCACTCCTGGCCGACGGCTTGACCGCCGACGAGGCCGTGCGAGTGGGCCTGCTGAACCATGCCGGTTTACAGGCCGCCTGGATGGAAATAGGAATGGCTCGAGCCGATCTGGTGCAGTCGGGGCTTCTCTCCAATCCTTCCTTGGGGGGCTCGTTGCGTTTACCCGCAGGTGGGGGGCTGGCCAACCTGGAACTCACTCTTGCGCAAAACGTGGCTGACTTGTGGCAGATCCCCGTTCGGCGGGAAATCGCTCAAGCCGGTATCGAACAGGCGATTCTAAGCCTGGCCCGTCAGGCCGCCGATCTATCCGCCCAAATTCGACAAACGTATTACCGCTGTATCGGAGCCATGCAACTCCAGGAAACCGCCGGCGATAACCTGGCGGTCACGCGACAACTTCTGGAATTGGCCTTGAATCGACAGAAAGCCGGGGCCGGCGGCGAACTGGACGTAAACCTGTCCCGGAGCGCGATGCTGGAAGCGGAACTGGCCCTGGAATCGTCCAAGCTGAACGCGGCCGAGGACCGCCGGGAGTTGGCCCGGCTGCTCGGGCTGACGATGAACGCGGACACGCTTGCGCTTGCCGATGCTTTTCCCGAACCGATATCCGGCTCATGGGACACGGAGGCGGCCGTTGCGTATGCCCGGAGCCGGCGGCCTGACCTGCTGGCGGCCGAGCAGAATGTTCAAGAGGCCGAAGCGCGTCTGAAGGCGGAATATGTGAAGATCTGGCCTGTTGTGGAAATCGGGCTGGCGATGGAGCGAGGTGAGCGTCAGGCCCAGGGCGGTCGCGATCTGCTGGCCGACACCGCTCGTGCTTCGGTGGCCAACGGGCGATTGACCGCCCCCGAGATCGAACCGCGTTCCGCGAACCGGCAGCATACCGATTTTATCATAGGACCAAGCTGGAACCTGGAACTACCGATCTTCGATCAGAATCAGGCTCGGATCGCCCGGGCATATTATGAGCATCAACAGGCGCTTAAGAGCCTGCGTAATCTTGAATGCCAGGCGATCCAGGAGATTCGCGGTGCTATGGACCGCATGATAACAAATTGGAATATCGTCGGCTTGTACACCGAGCAATTCATGCCTTTAGCCCGGAGTAATCTGGAGCTGTCCCGCGAGTCTTACAAGGCCGGCAGGGCCTCGTTTCTTTCGGTTCTTGAGGCTCAGCGTTTTTATCTGGATACCCGGAGGCGAGCTATCGAGGCCCACCAGACGGCGGCGGCCACGGTGCCGGAACTGGAACGCGTCGTCGGCGCGCCTTTCGCGGAATTATGGAAGGCCGTATCTGGGCTGCCGACATCGCAACCGGTAACCCATCATACGATAGAGGGAGCGCAGAGATGAAACGATTGGTGATGGAGACGATTCTGGCAACCATGTTTTCCGTCGGGTTGGGCGGTTGTACGCCGTCCCTTGAGGAGCAACTACGCACGTTCGTATTGGACTTTCCGCTACAGGTATTAGCCGCCTGGCTTTTCTGAGGAGGCATGGCGATGACAAAACGTATGTGGCCGACCTTGCTGGTCGGGTTCATGATCGGGTTGGTGGCCGGATCACTCGGAACCTTCGCGTGGTTGAAGTACCGCGAAGACGCCGGCTGGTTCATATTTCATGCCGGGCATGACGGTATGGACGATCATTCGTGCGCGGATCATGGCGAGCATGAGGAACATGACGATCACGATGGAGAACGGATCACATTATCCGAGGAGGCGATCAGGCAGTTTGGTATCGAGGTAGCGGCGGCCGGCGGAGGAAAGCTGGAACAGACCCTCAAACTTCCCGCTGAGATCGTCCTGAACGCCGACCGGGTGGCCCACCTCGTGCCGCGGGTCGCGGGGATGGCGCGGGAGGTGTTCAAAAACGTGGGGGACAAGGTGTTGGCCGGCGAATTGATGGCCGTGCTGGAAAGCCGGGAACTGGCCGAAGTCAAGGCCGCCGATCTGGCCGCCGAGGCGCGTTTGAAACTGGCGGAGAGCAATTTCAAGCGGGTCGAGGAACTGCTTCGCAAGAATATCGCGCCCGAGCAGGAGTATTTCGAGGCCCTACAGAAGCTCGAGGAGGAGAGGATTGCCCACCACGAAACCGTGGCCAAGCTGCATGCCTTGGGGCTGAATCATGACGAAATCGATACGGCCTTGACGGGTAAGGAGGCGGAATTCTCGCGCTATGAAATTCGCGCGCCGTTCGCCGGCACGGTGGTGGCCAAGCATATCGCCCTCGGCGAGCTTCATGACAGCAGCAGCGATGTGTTTTTACTGGCGGACTTGTCGACCGTCTGGGTGGACATCACCGTTTATGCGCAAGACACCTACCGGATTCGACCCGGCCAAAAAATACGCTTACCGTCGCCCGGGCGAACGAACCAGGTCGTCGAGGGGGAAATCTTTTACGTCAGTCCGATCATTCGCGAATCGACTCGGACCGGTCTGGCTCGGGCCGCGCTGGCCAATGATGAGGGTCTCTGGAAACCCGGCCTCTTCGTTACCGCCGACATTGTTCTAGGAGAGGAGGAGGTCGATCTCCTTGTGCCGAGCGAGGCCATTCAATGGGTGGAGGAGCAGTCGGTGATTTTCGTGGCCGCCGACGGTGCGTTCCAGAAACGAACGGTAGCGATTGGAGAGCGGAACGGAACCCATACACGAATTGTCAGCGGGTTGAATCCGGGGGAACGCTTCGTGGTCAGGGAAGCATCTATCCTCAAGGCGGAATTACTGAAGGGAACCGGTGAGCATGAACACTAAGAGTATGTCCCCAAACCCCATAGCGTCGGCCCTTCCGGGCAGAAGAGCACCGGCGAGACGCCGGTGCCACACCGGTTTTAGGATGCACTCTAAGCCAATGGTCCGAGTACTCCGGAGGCAAGGACGATGATTACGCGAGTTCTTCAATTCGCCATTCAGCATCGGCTGTTGATTCTGTTGTTGACCGCCGGCGTGGCGGTTTTGGGCATTTATGATTTTGCCCGGTTGCCTATCGACGCGGTGCCGGACATCACCAATAAACAGGTGCAGATCAACACCGCGGTAACGGGCCTGTCCCCGGTGGAAATTGAGCAACAGATTACCTTTCCGATCGAATGGGCCATGCAGGGCATTCCCGGTGTCGAGCAAATTCGTTCGATATCCTTTTACGGCGTATCGCAGGTCACGGTTATCTTCGAGGACCGAGTGGATCTCTACCGCGCTCGTCAACTGGTGGCCGAGCGTCTGGCCGAGGCCAAGGAAAGCCTGCCCATCGGCGTGGGTACGCCTTTTATGGGCCCGATCTGGACCGGACTGGGCGAAATCTACTTCTGGAGCGTGGATGCGGTCGGTCCCAAACCGGATGGAACGCCGTATACGCCGATGGACCTTCGTACGATCCAGGAATGGGTTATCAAACCGCAATTGCGCAGCCTGCCCGGGTTGACCGAGGTCAACAGTATCGGCGGCTACGAGAAGCAATACCACGTTCGGCCGGACCCGATGAAGCTGATCGCTTACGGGGTCAGTTTCCGCGACGTGCTCGAGGCGTTGGCCTCCAACAATATGAACGTGGGCGGCGGGTATATCGAGCACGCCGGCGAGCAGTATACCATTCGGTCGGTCGGCCAGATTCACGATCTCGACGATCTGAGCAACATTAAACTGGGAATGCGCGATGGCGTACCCTTTTTCGTCAAGGACGTGGCCGAGGTCGGCTTGGGCCATGAGCTGCGCACCGGGGCGGGCACCAGCGCCGGCCAGGAAGCGGTCATCGGGACGGCGATCCTGCTCTACGGCGAAAACAGCCGAACCGTTTCCCGGAGAGTGGATGAACGGATCAAGCAAATCGGCGAATTGCTGCCTCGCAATGTACGCATCAAAACCCTCTACGATCGGACTTATCTGGTCGACGCGACCCTGCGGACGGTGCGGAACAATCTGACCGAGGGAGCGATTCTGGTCATGGTCGTGTTGTTTCTGATGCTGGGTAACATCCGGGCGGCGATCATCTGCGCCCTGGCGATTCCGCTATCCATGTTGATGGCCGTTACGGGCATGGTGCATGGGAAAATCAGCGCCAACCTGATGAGTCTGGGAGCGATCGATTTCGGCCTCATTGTCGATGGGGCGGTGATTATCGTGGAAAACTGTCTGCGTCACCTGGCTCATAAACAAGCCGAACTCGGTCGAAAACTGACCCTGGCCGAGCGCCTGCCCATCGTGCTGACGGCCAGCAAGGAGGTCCGCAGGGCCACCCTGTTCGGCGAGGCGATCGTTATTACCGTGTACATCCCAGTGCTGGCCCTGACCGGAGTGGAAGGCAAGATGTTCAAGCCGATGGCCACGACGGTGATCCTCGCCTTGGTGGCGGCCTTTGTCCTCACCATGACTTTTGTACCGGCCATGGTGGCTTTATTGATTCGCGGCAAAGTACGCGAAAAAGAAAATTGGCTCGTGCGGATGGCCAAGGCGGTCTACGCCCCGGTCGTTCGCGTGGTTCTCCGTTTTCGCCTGGCGGTGGTTCTTACGGCCGTGGCTTTGCTGGGCGGTGCCGGTTGTATCGCCGTCCGACTCGGCAGTGAATTCATTCCCCAACTCACCGAGGGGGCGATCGCTCTTCAACCCACGCGCATGCCCAGTATCGCGCTCAGCACGAGCGTGGAGATGCAAAAGTTGGTCGAGCAGGCCCTTGTGCGCGAATTCCCCGACGAGATCGATACCATATTTGCCCGGACCGGAACCTCCGAGATCGTGACCGACGTGTGCGGGACGGAGGTGTCCGACACGTACATCATGCTTAAACCACGTTCGGAGTGGAAGAAGGCGCGCACCCAATCGGAGTTGATCGAGGCGATGGAGGAAGTGGTTCAGCGAATCCCGGGACAGAATTACGAATTCAGTCAGCCGATCGAGCTGCGCATGAACGAATTGATTTCCGGCGTACGCAGCGACTTGGCGGTCAAGGTGTACGGCGATGAGATGGCGGTGATGCGGCGTTATGCCCAGCGCATCGCCGAGGAGTTCCAACGGATAGCCGGTGCCGCGGACATCAAGGTCGAGGAGGTCGCCGGCATGCCCATGGTCAACATCCAGGTGGATCGGGAGGCCGTCGCCCGATATGGTTTGAATGTGCGAGACGTTCAGGAAGTCATCGAAATCGCCTTGGGCGGGGCGAACGCCGGACAGGTCATCGAGGGTGATCGGCGTTTCGATCTGGTTGTCCGCCTGCCGGACGAGCAACGGGGAAACCTGCATCTGCTCGGTTCGTTGCCCATTCCTCTGCCCACAAGCGAAGCGCCTGCCGCGCGTCGAATAAGGCTCGGGGATGGCGATCCACTCATGGCCGGGTATGTACCCCTCTCCAGCGTCGCGACAATCCGTATGAGTGAGGGAGAGCGGGCCATCCGGCGCGAGGACGGTAAACGGCGGGTGGTGGTGCAATGCAACGTACGCGGACGCGACTTGGGTTCGTTCGTCGCCGAGGCTCAACAGCGCGTCCAAAAGGCGCTCGGGGAGCTTCCGGAAGGATATTGGCTCGGGTGGGGCGGCCAATTCGAGCATCTTATCGCCGCCCGCGCAAGATTGATCGTGGTGGTACCGATGGCTCTGGGCTTGATTGCCATTCTGCTATTCGCCACCTTCGGTTCGATCCGACAGGCTTTTCTGGTGTTTACCGGTGTGCCGTTCGCCTTGACCGGCGGCGTGCTCGCCCTTTGGCTGCGGGAGATGTCTTTTTCCATCTCCGCCGGGGTCGGCTTTATCGCCCTGGCCGGCGTAGCCCAACTGAACGGCCTGGTGATGGTTACCTTCATCAATCAGCTCAGGCGACAAGGTTTGACCAGCAACGAGGCCATTATGACCGGGGCGATGACCCGGCTTCGTCCGGTGCTGATGACCGCTCTCGTGGCCGCCCTCGGATTCATCCCGATGGCCCTCGCTACCGGTACGGGCGCGGAAGTACAGAAACCACTGGCTACCGTGGTCATCGGGGGCGTTATCAGCGATACGCTGTTGACTCTGGTCGTTCTGCCCGCGCTCTACGCATGGTTCGATCCCATGAAACGGGAGATGTAGTTTCCCGATAATTTCTCGCTCTGATCATGTCTTATCGCTGATAGGCAGGGACGCGTGGTATCTCAAAGTCGGTTCTGATTCGAATCTTCACCCCGTGCCGGTCCCACGCTCGCGATTTGATCGCACCGAGTTTGTGATTTGGAATGTGGCCAAGTCATTTACTATGCGTTTCATGTTGTTCGTGATATATTAATTTATCGAGACTTCCCCTTATGGAATTGGTTTGGGAATTCTGTCGCACAGGATGGACGATATGCTTTCTTTGGGTGATAGCTCTGCACGGCCCGAGAAGGACAATACATTCCGGCAACTTGGAGTTGGTGTCTGTCTGTTACTTTGGGGGATTTCGCTTTGGGCAGGCGCGGCGGTCATGAGTTTCGAGCTGCTCGGCGGCAGGCTGCTGATGCCAGCCTTCGGCACGAGCCTGGAAGTCTGGGCCGCCGTAATCGCCGTTACCCTCGGCGCACTGGCCGTGGGATACTGTGTCGGGGGACGTGTCGCGGATGCCCGACCCCATATCTCGACCTTGGCCGTGGTCCTGATCATCGCGGGCCTTTCGTTTGTGGCGGTTTCAACAGTTGGATATCGGATACCCTTCTGGTTCCTTGGCTTCCATTTCGTGGCGGGTCAGTGGTGCGCTGCGGCCATATTGCTGGCGCCCTCATTATTACTACTTGGGATGGTACAGCCCATGCTCGCCAAAATCCTGTTACCGGAGATTAACCGGGCCGGCGCGATTTTCGGTGGTCTGCTGGCCGTCTCCACGATCGGTGGTATCGGCGGAACCGCGTACACGGCCCTGATTCTTGTGCCCCGCGGGGGTACGGTATTGACCTTGATGATTCTGGCGATTGGAACGGCCGTGTTGGGGCTGGTCGCGCTAATTCTCGCCCGATGCCATAAAACCGCGTTTGCTTCTCTGGTTGTGATGGTCGTGGCCATCCTGATTGCCGCCTACGTCCAGGCTGGCCATCCTCCGGTCGGAACCGCGAAAATCCTTGAACGCATCGAAGGGCGGTACGGACAATGGGAGGTGCTCGAACATCAGGGCATGGTGGCCCTCGCCTGTAACGGGGTGTTTCAAGCGGCATTGCCTTCCTCGGGTTTGGCGATGGTTCCCGGTTTGCTGCTGCGAGGCCGGGATTACACGGAACTGGTTCCCTATCTGCGACCGCAGGCTACGTCAGTGCTGATCATCGGCCTGGGAGGAGGTTTGCACGCTCGAATGTTCCAAACCTATGGATTCGAGGTCCAAACCGTGGAAATTGAACCGGTAGTACCCCGTCTGGCCGCCGAATACTTTGGTTGTGAAACATCGGTCGATGTTGCCGATGGGCGGGCCTTCCTTGCCCGGCATCAAGGGCGATATGACGCGATCGTTCTGGATGCCTTCGTGGGTGGCGATATGCCCGAACACCTTTATACGCGGGAGGCTTTCCAGCAGATGGCCGACCATTTGCATGCCGACGGAGTTCTCGTCGTTCATCTGATAGCCCCGCGGCGGCATCCTTTAACCCGGGCGATCGGCCGTACTCTGCAAACGGTTTTCGAGCATATCCTGGGGGCGGGAACCGGTCTGGGAAACGATATCCAACACCTGTATCTTTTCGCCAGTTGTGATCAACTGACCCTTGCGTCTCTGGATCACCGCACGCTGTATGATTTTGGTTTTACGGGGCAGGAGTTATTTGAACTTGCGGTTGACGATGCTCCGTTGCTCACGGATGACCGGACCTGCCTGGCGCTTCTCGCCCGGGATCTGGTCGCCGAGCATCGCCGGCGGTCGCTTCAGATCAGGAGGACTTCGATATGGTAAGTCTATGCCTGCAATACGGTTTATTGATCTCTGTTCTTGGGGCCTCACCGCCCACACCGGCAATCCGCACGGAACATCGCGTTTACGTAGATTGCTTTCTGTACGAAGCTGCCGACGGAACCGTAGCGATGGGTACATCGGCGATCTCTCTGGGGATGATTGGTGTGCCGGCAACATCGGCTATCCAAGTAAGCAAGGACCTGGCCGAACGGCTGGCTCCTCTGGTAAACCATACGGACCCATCGCTAACGGTAGATTCCTTTTGGTACTTTGGACTGCCGCGTCCTCGCGAGCCCAAAGCCTCCGTGATTCTCGTCAGTCTGGAGACAAACTTTGTTGAAATTAATGAAGAACTTACATCGGCAAGCCGCCCGGCCCGGCCGCTACCTGTGTATCGTTCGCCGATCGCTAGGGAAATGGTTTCCGCAAACATATTCGGTGTCGAACTCATAACCAGCGACTGGAGGCGTGCGTGGCATGATCTGACCCAGACGTTAGGGGATATTGTCAAGGCTGCGAGGACCGAACCGGGCGAAGGCAAACGCGAGCATCTGAGAGGGTTGTTCGAGCAGGGCAGCCAGGCTCTTCATACGATGCTTACGACGGAACCAGCGGAAGATGAAATTCAGGCCGTGCGTCGCGTGGTCCCCGATGCTCAACTGGTCCGCAACCTGCGGCGCCAGATTGAACGTGAATGGGGCGACACATTGCACTGGTACGGTTCCCTGTTGGGCATCAAAGTCTTCACGACCCTGCCCGCGGAGGAACCGGAATGTTCCTGGCAGCAGAAGCTCCAGATCCTGGTAGATAGCAGAACACCGGCCGAGTTTATCCGGAAGATACAGGAGTCGTGCCCTTCCTGGACGCTCCATGAGGGGCTGACCACTGCCCCGATCAGGGACCGGCGCCTCTACTCGCCCGTATATGTGTCGCAGGTGGCGAACTTTACTCCCGAGGAGTTCGACATAGTACAACGGCAGGCTAGGAAAGATCTTGAACTTCACGCCCGCGAACAGAGCCAGCGACAGGACCCGATGAAGGGTTGGAAAGAGAAATATAAAGACCAGGTCGGTGTTGAAGTCCGTGTCGCCGAGGAGAGCTTGCTACGCGAGAACCTGTTCCTGGGAGGTACGGTCGTTGAGAAGGTAATCGAGCCCGCAAAAGCCGGTGGCCTCGAGCCGGGCGATCTGATCATTGATTATTACGGAACCGATGATTTGGCCGCCAGGCAACACGGCCACTTCAACCTTTTAAACCCTCCGAGACCGGGACGAGCACTGCCGGTGCTGCGTGAAGGCCGCCTGATCCGATTGACGATCGAGAAACCAACGACAAGCGAGGCCCAGCCCCGGAGTTCGCGATGATGAGTATTCTATCATGGTCTTGAAAAGGTGTTCTTGATACGCGATCCGCGATGGTGCGGTTATTGTCGTTCAGACACCCGATTCATCGTGTAGCCGCCGGCGAGGTTGTAGACTTCCTTGAAGCCGGATTGCATAAGGATGCGAGCGGCGATGTAGCTGGTTTGGCCGACCTGGCAATGCACGGTGATGGGTTCGTTTTTGTTCAGTTGCCCGAGGCTTTCGCGCAGTTTCGGCAGGGGGATGTTGACGGCTCCGGGCAGAGCGCCAGCGGCGTGCATGGCCGGGCCGCGTACGTCGATCAGTTTACCGATGGGGCGTCCGCCCGGCGGAATCTGTCGGATAAGCTCGTCCATCTGGTTGCGGGCGACGAAAGCGGCGATATGAAGCGGATCCTTGGCCGATCCGAACTGCGGAGCGTAAGCCAGGTCCACGCCGGCCAGATCGTCAACCGTGCCGTTCAAGCGAATCACGGTGGCGATCACGTCGATCCGCTTGTCCACGCCGGTGCCGCCCACGGCCTGGCCGCCGAGCACGCGACCGGTCTTCGGATCATAAACCAGTTTGAGAATCATCTGCTCGGCGCCTGGATAGTAACCGGCGTGATGCGCGCGGATGGCATAGGAAACTTCATGAGCGATGCCGAGGCGTCGGGCCGCCGTGGTGCTCAGACCGGTCAGGCCCGCGGCCTTGCCGAACAGGCCAACGATGGCCGTCCCCGCTACCGGCGTTGCCGGCGAACAATGGTCGGTTGCGGCATGTTCGCCGGCCAGACGGCCGTTACGATTGGCCGGGCCCGCTAGCGGGATGTGCACGGGTCGTCCGGTGACCTGGTGGATCACTTCTACCGCATCGCCCACGGCGTAGATGTTCGGATCACTGGTTTGCAGATACTGATTAACCGCGATCGCTCCGCTCGATCCGATCTTCAGACCCGCCGCGGAGGCCAGTTGAACATCCGGCCGCACCCCGATGCAGATGAGTACTAGGTTGGCCGGTATTTCGTTGCCGTTGGCCAGACGCACGCTATGCACAAGCCCGTTTTGGGCAATAAGATGGTCCACGGCGGCTTCAAGATGCAGAGCAATGTTTCGGCCGACCAGCGTGTCGGCCAGCGGCCGCACCATTTCCGGATCCATGATCGGTAGAATCTGCGGTTCCTTTTCAACCAGGGTGACTTGCCAGCCGCGTTGGGTGAAGGCCTCGACCATTTCCAAGCCGATGTAACCGGCTCCGATAATGACAACCCGCGCGGCGGATTGGTTGTCCACCTGGTTTTTAATTCGATCCATATCCGTCATATCGCGGAGGGTGAAGACGTTTGGACTGTCCAAGCCATTCCATGGTGGCATGATCGGCTTGGCTCCGGGGGCCAGGATCAGCTTGTCGTACTTTTCGTGGTTGCGTTGACCGGTAACGTGGTCGAGTACTTCGATCTTTTTGCCTGAGCGATCGATGCCTACGACTTCGTGTCGGCAGCGGACATCGATATTGAACATCGCTTTGAAGGCTTGCGGGGTCGATACGAGCAACTTGTCCCGCTCGGCGATCTGACCGCCGATGTGGTAGGGCAGGCCGCAATTGGCGAAGCTGACATCCGGCCCTTTTTCGAAGATGACGATTTCCGCGTTTTCATTCATCCGCCGGGCGCGGGTGGCCGCGCTTGCTCCACCGGCGACGCCGCCGACAATCAGGATTCGTCGTGAGGACATCATTCTCCCTTTCATCCAGGTCTGGTGATTTACGTCGTTGGACAGGCCGGGTCACGGTTCCAGGGCATCCTGGCCAGAACGACGGCCATTGGGCAGAAACCGGTAATACCGGCGAAAACCAGCCCACAGCCAACCATCCAGCTTATGAGTATGAACCAGGGATGGACCACATGGGCCAGAACAAGACCAGCCAATAATAACGAACCGGCCCCGAGCATCACTTGTCGGATAATCGGCAATCGTTTTCGATCCCGAACGACCTGCAATCCGCAGGCCTTCCCTGCCTGCAGGCCGCCTTCCATGACGAACACGTTGCTGAAACCAATCTTCTCTAACTGTTCCGCCGCCCGGCTTGCCCTCATGCCGGTTTTGCACATGAGCAAAATAGCTTCCTGCTTATCCCATTGACCCGCCTGGGCCAGGATATCTTTAACGGGAACACATTCACAACCCTCCAGTCGTTCGGCCAGATATTCGTCGTAATCGCGCACGTCGATGCGTCGTCCTTGCCAATTGTTCGCCTGCTCGGGTTTGACCATCCGCATGGCTTTTTTCTCCTTAACGCGTTTCATAACCATTCAGTCATAAACCGTATAGGCTGTCGTGTTTCCTTGTTTGTTTCATTGTTCCACGGAGGTCGTTTGGTGGCGGCGCATGCATTCCAGAAGCCATAAAGGCCGGGGATCGACAACCCGGTAATACACCGTTTTGCCTTGCCGTTGGCTTTCCAGTAGGCCATGAGCTTTCATGGCGTTCAAATGTTGACTGACCACATTGTGTGGAAGCCCGAGTTGCTCGGCAATCTCCTTGACGGAAACATGCGCGGAGGTCAATCGGGCACAGATCGCCAGACGGTGGGGATGAGCCAAAACCCGCAAAACCGCCGCGGTGTGCTCGAACTGCCTCATCGTTACAGTTTGGTCATTGTCATTCGTCATATCAAACTATCTATATATCAAGATATTTAGATATGTCAAGCTCATAAGTGCTTTTTTTTCGACTGGCCAAAGGAAATATCATAAATCATTGTATTAATTGAAGATGTAGGCGGAAGACAAAATAGTTGGCAGAGCCATGTTGACAGCGGATAAAGGAGCGGTTAGGGTACTACATAATCGATTGCGGGGTGGAGCAGTTGGTAGCTCGCGAGGCTCATAACCTCGAGGTCACAGGTTCGAGTCCTGTCCCCGCTATGGGTATGCCAAACCCCGGTTGCACAACCGGGGTTTTTTCTTGCGCGAGGGCTTTCCGCTTGGATTGTTATGGATATCAGAAAACATGTTCGCATTTTTATTGACAAATATCCATTCATCGAGTACATTATAGACAAGTGGGCCATTCATTCTCTTTATAAAAGACCCCGAGTTCATCGCGTGAATTTGTCAGCGCGTGTGTTTTACTGCGCCTTGTGTTGGAAGCGGCTGACGGATGATCGAGGAACGAAGGTCGATTCCCATCGCTCTGAGGCCGCGTTCATATAAGTGGTTTATCCAAGGTCTGCCGCCGCGTGGGTGGGAATAAGTGGCCAGACCGAGGACGAATCGTCTGATTTCACAAGTTGAAAGAAGCCTCCTGGCCGTGCAACGTGGCGACAGCTTGGCAAAAGAGGCAGGAAGGAGAAACAAATGAGAAAAGTGGGCATTACAGCATGCATGCTGCTGATAGTGATCGGATTAACCGTTGCCGCCGAGGCCGCGACCGTGATCTGCAATGGACAGGAAAGCGGTGGTTCCGGGCCCAGGTTGTACATTTATGAAGTGACTTTGGGGCCCGGTGAATCGATGACGGCTTTCGATGTTGGTACGTGCGATCTGAGTCTTATGAATTACTGGAACTGGTTGCAGCCAGCCGGCTGGGCACCGGTTCCCTTTAGTGGATCGGAGCCGCACATTGGCCTGAAGACCCCGCACGGCATGATTTCGCCGGGGCCGGCTGGCAACTGCGCTGGGGCCGTCATGTGGACCGGGCCGGCCTTGGGACCGGGCACATGGTTATTCGGTTACGACAATGAGAACAGGTCGCATGACGTCGGTTGGACCGTGAGCCCTTTGGCCAATCCAAGTAATGAGAACTGGTCCGCCCCTGTTGGCATGGGCTTTGGACCGGTGCATGGGCCACTCCCAGAGCCGGCGATGCTGTCTCTCCTGGTTCTTGGTGGTCCTGCGCTCATGCGCCGACGCCGCTGAAGCTGATTACCTGTTTCATGAGCTTGTGAAACAACGACCCGGTGAACGACCTGCCGGGTCGTTTTTATATGCTGTTGATCTGATAGGCGAGATCATTCATGACGGTACGAAAATGCATTGGCGATCCGCCCTTTTCAAGGATAATTGAGCGATTCCCGTGCGATCATCCATCTGTTAGCATCCATCTGTCCGCATAGGCGACAGATATTCACCCGATTTGCCTTGATGATATAATTATTCAATCTTTAACGCAGGAAGTCCGGGCGGGTCGATCGCCATGATTCACGCAAGAACATCCCATTAAGCCCTTTACATCCATTGGCGACTCCGATATGCTTATCCGACCAATATTCGAAAAGTGAACCTGATTCATAAGGGAGTAATCCATGCCTGACCTGTCGAAATTACGCGAAGCGATTGTCAAGGGCGACGTGAAAACCGCCGTCGAGGTCACGAAAGAAGCCATTGCGGCTAAGGTGAATCCTCAGGAGCTTTTAGACAAGTACATGATCCCGGCCATGGATGAGGTCGGTCAGAAATTCGAGTGCAATGAGCTTTTCGTACCCGAATTGCTGTTGACCGCTCGGGTCATGAAGAGCGCTTTGGAGTTGGTTCGCCCCTTGTTGACCGCCAGCGGAGCGGAGCCGGCCGGTCGCGTGGTCATCGGCACGGTCAAGGGCGACCTGCACGATATCGGTAAGAATCTGGTCGCTTCCATGCTGGAGGGCGGCGGATTTGAAGTGACCGACCTCGGCGTGGATGTTTCGCCGGAGAAGTTCGTGGAGATGGCGAAGTCCAAGAACGCCAACCTGATCGCCATGAGTGCGCTGTTGACCACGACGATGCCCTCCATGAAGTCGGTCATCGCGGAACTGGATAAACAAGGTGTTCGGGGGAAAGTTAAGGTGATCATCGGTGGAGCACCGGTTACCCAGCAGTACGCGGATGAGATCGGAGCCGACGGGTACAGCGACAACGCCAACGGCGCGGTGGGTCTGGCCAGAAAACTGGTCGCGAAATAGGCCGCATGACTCATCGGGTTTATGCAATCCACAGGGCACGCCGGCGGAAAACGGCGTGCCCTTTAATTTTCGTCATTTCAGCGAACAACCGTTATAATACGGTATGCGCCTTAAACTGATTAGTTGCGAGATCTTTTATCGCGAGATGTGCGCGGTGGTTGCCCGTTCGCCGAACTGCGTGGATATCGAGTTTCTGCCCTATGGCTTGCACACCGTCGGCACCGAACGGATGCGGGAACAAATACAGGCCGCCATTGATCACGTCGAGCCGGATAAATACGATGCGGTTTTAATGGGTTACGGCCTGTGCAACAACGGTATTTCCGGCTTGCAGGCCGCGGGGACGCCACTCGTCGTGCCCCGGGCCCATGATTGCATCACCCTGTTTCTCGGCAGCAAGGAACGCTATCTGGAGTATTTCAACAGCCATCCCGGCGTTTACTACCAGACCACCGGGTGGATCGAGCGCGGGGCGGTCAACGGCGAACTGGAACAGGCTTCCTTCATCGCGACCAGCGGCATGAAGATGACCTTCGACGAATTGGTGGCCAAGTACGGCGAGGACAACGCGCGGTATCTGTATGAACAGATGGGCGACCTCTTACGCAATTATACGCAATACACCTTTATCGAGATGGGGGTCGAGCCTGACGACGGCGCTGAACGGATTGCCCGGGAGAAAGCAAAGAAACGGAACTGGAGCTTCGAGAAAATTCGCGGCGATCTCTCGCTGATCCAGCGTCTGGTGGACGGGCCGTGGGACGAAGAGGCTTTTCTGGTGGTACCCCCGGGACATCGTCTCGTCGCCCGTTATGACGAAAACATCATCGCCGCCGAACCGGTGTCGCCTTGAATGGACGCGAACGAATTTTGACCCTGCTCGACGGTGGCCGTCCCGATACCCTGCCGCTCATGCCGATCACCATGATGTTCGCCGCCGATCGATTGGGGGCTCCCTACCGTCGGTACGCGACCGACTACCAAACCCTTGTCGAAGCACAAATTCGTGTCGCCGAGGAGTTCGATTTCGATTATGTGTCGTGTATCTCCGATCCGGCGAGGGAGACGGCCGACTGCGGTGGAGCGATTCAATATTACGATGACCAGCCGCCGGCGATCGACGAAAGCCGGGCCTTGCTTGCCGATAAAACCTCTTTGGCCAAAATGAAAGTACCCGATCCGCTCGGCGGCGGTCGGATGCATGATCGGGTCAAGGCGGCTGCCTTATTCAAGCAACGGGTGGGGGCCGACAAGCTGATCGAAGGGTGGATCGAGGGGCCGTGTGCGCTGGCCGCCGATCTTCGCGGTATCAATACCCTGATGCTGGATTTCTTCGATGATCCTGAATTCGTGCGCGATCTTTTTACTTTCGCCGTGGAGGTGGCTCTGGTTTTCGCGAAAGCCCAGGCGCAGGCGGGGGCGGATATTATCGGGGTGGGGGATGCGGCCGCCTCGCTGGCCGGGCCGCGGTTTTATGACGAGTACGTCTTCCCCGCCGAGCGACAACTGATCGATGGTTTGCACGATCTCGGTACCCGTGTGCGGTTGCATATTTGCGGGAACACGCGGCCGATACTCAAGGGTATGGGTAAACTGAATTGTGCAATTGTTGATCTGGATTGGATGGTCCCGATGGACCAAGCTCGGCAAGAGATGGGCGAGGGGCAGGTTCTGCTGGGCAATATGGACCCGGTGCGCGTGCTGCGTAACGGGACACCGGAAGCGGTGACAGCGGCGGTCGCCGAGAATCATCGCCAGGTCGGCGAGCGCTATATCGTGGGGGCCGGTTGCGAGGTGCCACGAGATACGCCGACGGAGAATCTCCGGGCGATGACCAAGTATGCACGGAGTGTAATGGTATAATGATCCGGTAATTTGTATTTCGCCTTATACGGGATTGTCGCGAAACCGTTGCCTCGCGCAAAAACTTTGCATAATCTCTGAATGAGGAGATAGGGGTGGGCGTCATGGGAAACGACGGACACGATTGGACACGATTTCACTGTAACCCGTTGAGTATTCGGTTGAAGTAAAGACAACCGAATGAAATTGATCAAGCGGAGGAGTTGGCGACATTTTCTCGGGACGACCGATACAATGGCGAACCACCTGAATACCCTGCCCGCAGGGAACCATGCCCGGCCCACCGTATCCAATATGCGTTTGAATAGGTTCTTCATCGTTGACAACTTCGTTATTTGAGCAGGAAGGCAATCGTGAAATATCGGTGCCTTGACAGGAACCGTTCGATATCGGGTAAGCCGCGCAGGAATGTGATTTCCTTTCTGATCGGGATTACATTCGCCGTTGCCGTCTTGGCTAATCCACCCGATAGCCGGTCTGCGGTCGTGACGCGACGGAAGACTGCGCCGGCCACCGCCCGCGGAATCGAAAAAATAAAAAGCGGGTACTTGCTCATTACGGACCAGTCCTGTATCCGAGCATTTGCTCCGCTCGTAGACCGTCGGCGTTCGCAAGGGTTTGAGGTTCAAATCATCAGCATATCCGAGGTTCAAAAGCGGTACAAAGGCAAGGATTGTCCCGAGCAGATACGTAAATGCATTCAGGATGTGTACTCCCAGCAGCATCGATTGTATGTTGTCCTGGGGGGCGATGACACGATTGTTCCCGTACGCTACTGTTATGACAAAAAGGGTACCCATGATCGGGAATACTGTCTTCATCTACCCACTGACCTTTACTACGCGGACATGGACGGTGGTACCTGGGACGCAGACCATGACGGGATCTACGGCGAGATGGGCGATGACGATACGGAGGTGGATCTGACTCCCGAGGTCTTTCTCGGGCGAATAGCGGTCAGGACGCCCGACGAGGCGGCGGCCTACGCCGCGAAAGTAATTCAATATGAACAGACGAATCCTGATGGCTTTGCGGACACTATGATCCTGATCAAAAACACGGAATACCTGAAGAAGGTTTACGAACAACACATCAAGCCACACTGGCAGGCATCAGTATTGTGCATCGTGGACAAAGACAGCGAGGAAACCGCCGCGCAAATTGATGGATGCCTTCCACCAACAGGGGGCCGTCGTTTTCGTAACGGTCTTCCAGGCCTTCTGAATGCAGGCTATAACCATGTTGTTTACTCCGGGCACGGCAGTCCTACGAGTTGGCCCATGGGAAAAGACTCGTCAGTGGGCCGAGTGAACGTGTCAAGGGTCATGAATCTGATAAACTGGGACCGCTTAAGCATCATCCGGAGCGGTGGGTGTGGTTGCGCATGGTTTGACGGTCCTAACGACCCGGGACTCTGTGAGGCATTCCTGCGCAATCCTCGCGGCGGAGCTGTCGTATTCGTGGGTTTCAGCCGCACGGCGTATGGTGGTACCGGCCCTCAGTACCAGGACGGCTACTACGAGGAATTATTCAGAGACCGGGGTGTTACCGTGGGTGAGGCTTTCACCAGAATGAAGGCGGCCATGGCCCCCAAAGCTCTGAAGAATCGCTGGCACCAGTATACTTACTGTCTATTGGGCGATCCGGCCATTGCTCCACTTTGGCCGCGACAGCGCTAGTTTCGCGGCTACGAGCAAGGTTCGGAGATTATCGAATTAGATGACCAGAATAAGAAGATAAAAGTGATCAGATGTGTAGAAGGTTCGTTAAAACCAATCAGCCTTCGGGCTGGTTGGATTCGAGTGACTGCTTTTAAGATTGAGTGAATGATGATGGATGACGTGCGTATCGAGTTACAACCGCTGGGCGAGGTTTTTCAGGTTGAGCGGGGTACGCCCCTGCAGGACGTACTTTTCGAGCACGGCGTCGAGTTTCCCTGTGGTGGCAAAGGTCGCTGCAAAGGCTGTCGTGTCCGGGTGTTGTCCGGGCAAATACCGCTCGATGCCCGGCAGGAGGACGTGTTATCCCGCCGGGAGATCGAGGAAGGTTGGCGGCTGGCCTGCGCGGGCCGGGCCGATGGCGATCTGGTTCTGGAAATCGCCCAGTGGGAAACAAACATCCTGAGCGACGAAAGTCGTTTTGCGTTCACTCCGCGTGAGGGGTTGGGCATCGCCGTCGACGTAGGCACCACGACGCTGGTGGCCCAATTGGTCGATTTGAGCAATGGGCAGGTGCGGGCGGTGCAATCCGCCCTGAATCCGCAGGCCCGCTTCGGCGGCGACATCATGACCCGCGTGCAATACGGCCTGACGGATGAGGGGCGGGAGGAGCTTTGCCATATCATCCGAGGTGAGATTGGCAGGCTAATCGATCAGCTATTACATGATGGAGAAAGTCCAGTTTACCACGTGCGGTTGATTACCCTCGTAGGCAATACGGTCATGCACCATTTGTTTTGCGGCCTGGATGTGCGGCCGCTATCGGCATACCCGTTTGAATCCGAAACCCTTGGGGCGCAACGTTTTTCCGTAAAAGACGTTGGCTGGTCCGTGCCTGGTGATCCGGTAGTGTGTTTTCTGCCTTGCATCGGCGGGTTCGTGGGAAGCGACATTCTTGCCGGCATACTCGCCACCCGTCTGCATGAGAGCGACATTCTTGTCGGGTTGGTTGACTTGGGCACGAACGGGGAGATCGTCATCGGCAATCGAGCGAAGATGATTTGTGCATCGACGGCGGCCGGACCGGCTTTCGAGGGGGCGCGCATCGCGATGGGTATGCGGGCGGCCACCGGGGCCATCGCCGAGGTGCATGTCGAAAACGGTGGGTGGAAATGTCATGTGCTCGGAAACGCCCCGGCCAGAGGACTATGTGGCAGCGGCCTGGTGGATGCCGCCGCCGCCGGGCTGGAACTGGGCATCATCCAACCCAACGGCCGACTCAATGGCGGCGGGGAATCGTGGATGCTTATGCCGCCGGTCGCGCTGACGCAAAAAGACATCCGTGAGTTGCAACTGGCCAAGGGGGCGATCGCGGCCGGTTTCCAGATTCTCAGGGAAATGTGGGCCGAAGAGGGCCGGGAGCTGAGTCGTCTGCATCTGGCGGGAGCGTTCGGCAATTATATCAACCGAGGCAGCGCCCGGCGAATCGGGTTATTGGATTTCCCATTGGAAAGAATCGTGCCTTCCGGAAATACGGCCTTGTTGGGGGCCAAGCTGGCTTTATTCCACGATGCGGATGATCTGGATTTCTCTTCATTGCTCGCTCGTGTCGAACATCTTTCGCTTTCCGTTCACCAGCGATTTCAGGAAGTCTTCGCCGAATCCATGCTTTTCCCGGAAGGATAGATTGTGGGTACTCTTGAGTCGGCCGTTACTTTTTCCAAACCCTTTGCGTTTGATTTTGGCACGAGCCGGTTGAAATCCCCGAACCGGCAAGTATATAATCAGGTTGAATAGAGTATTTGGGGATATCCGAACCATGAGCGAGCACAATCTTCCTCAACCTCCCAGAGAGGGGCCTCCCGCTATCCAGACGGGCCCGCGGACCGGGCAATTGCCGCGTACGGAGCCACCGCGTTTATTACCCCCCTGGCGGGTGATTTTGCACAATGACGATAAGAATGATATCGAGGATGTCGTGCGAATCGTGCGACGTTTGACCCCTCTGAACCAGGAGGAGAGCATTGCCCGCGTGCTCGAAGCGCACCGTACCGGTGTATCGTTATTGCTGGTTACACACCAGGAGCGGGCGGAACTGTACGTCGAGCAATTCCAATCCTGCGGTCTGACCGTAACCGCCGAGGCCGACGCTTAGCCTGGTGGCCGGTCGATAACCAAGCGCTTAGCCATTTGTACGATTTTTTCCGTATCAGGTAGAGTTTGCGCTTCCGCCGGTTTGGCGGCCGGGATAGGGTGTTCCGCGGCGCAAAGACGATCGGCCTTGAAGGCTTTGGTCCTCGGATTGCAGGCCAAGGCGGCGATCAATTCGCCGCCAAAACCGGCAAAACCTTGTCCTTCCTCCACCACGAGTAGCCGACCGGTTCGCCGGACGGATTCGACCATCGGAGCGATATCCAGCGGATAAAGTTGGGTCGGCAGCAGCAGGTCACAAGCCAGTTCATCTTTTTCCCACAAGGTTTTCGCCGCCGCCTCGGCCAAGGGGGCCATGCCGCCGTAGGCTACGATCGTTATCTGTTGAGCAAATTCCGTAGCCAATCTTACGGTAGGAAACAACGCGGTGGTGGCGGATAAGGTAAATCCGGGAGGGGCGACCGGATCGGTTTGGCGGCCGTAAAGCGTTTTATTCTCGATGACCAAGGTAGGTCGATCGAGGCCGGTCAGCAGATCGCGGTAGAGCTGTCCGGGACAATAGCGGTGGTGCAGGGCCAGGACGCGGGTACCGGGCAGGCCGAGCAGGTGTTTTTCGAGGCATTGACTGTGGGTAGGGCCATAGCCACGGTAACCTCCGGCCGGTGTGCGAATTACCAAAGGCACGCGAACCTGTTCGTTGAACATCCAGGCGAATTTGGCGGCATGGTTGATAAACTGGTCGGCCGCCAGCATCAAAAAGTCGTTGAACATGATCTCGACGATGGGGTGATAGCCGGCCACGGCCAGGCCGTTACCCAACCCGACCAAAGCAGCCTCGCTGATGGGGGTATTTCGCACCCGGCTATCGAAACGGCGACTTAGCCCGCTGGTAACCTTGAAGGCCCCGCCGTAAGGGTCGCGCAAATCCTCGCCGAGCAGAATGGCTCGCTCGTCGCGGGCCAGGATATCCGCAAAAGCGTCCCGGATGGCCTCGACAACCTTGCGGCTCTCGAATTGTACGGGTTGCCAGCGGGGCGTTTGCGTCTCGTTTGACTGGATCGCCGGGTCGTTGTCTTGTATGGAAGTCGGTATTGCTTCTGATGCCCGGGTGACGGCACGCTGTATTCGACTATCGATGGCGTCGAGTGTTTTGATGATCCGCGGGTCATTTTGCGAGAGGATCTGGCCGAGCACATCGCGACGGACATAAGCGGCAATTTGCTCCTGATCGCGGTCGTCGTCTCCCTTGGAGTGGGCCTTAAGGCGGTCGGTTTTGACGTGCAGGACCATCGGTCGTCGGTGCTGACGCACGTTGCGGACCGCGGCTTCCGTCGTTTCGAGCAGGTGAGGTACGTTCCAGGTGTCGGCCTGAGCCATATCGAGTCCGAAGGCGCGTGCCCGGTCCTTGACGGTGCCGGCCATCGTTTCCTTGCTTGAGGTGGACTGAGCGATCCCATTGTCCTCGATGACGATTAATAATGGCAGCGACCACTTCGCGGCCAAGTTAAAGGATTCGTAGACCACGCCCTGGCCGAGGGTTCCGTCGCCAATGAAAACAACGGTGATGCCGTTCGCTTCCTTGAGTTGCTGGGCCATGGCCAATCCGCTGGAGACGGGTACGATTCCGCCCTGAATACCGTTCGAGAAAAAGCCATCCTTACATAGGTGTTGACTGCCTCCGCGCCCGCCGCAAACACCGGTAACACGTCCCATGAGTTCGGCAATAAGCCCGTCGATATCGTCGGTCCAGGCAAGGTAATGGCCGTGCCCGCGATGATTGCTGAAAATGAAATCACCACGCTGAAGATATTCGGCGACAGCAACCGCGATCCATTCCTGCCCGATGCAGGTATGTACCGTGCCGGAGAGTTGTCCTTCGGCGAAAAGGGCGAGAAGGCGCTCCTCCACTCGCCGGATGGTCAGGGCCTTGGTTATCAGACGTTGGGGTATAGCTTGCGTGGCGGCTGTGGGGTCTGGAGCAGCAAGGCCGTGTGTGGATGTTTCAACAGGGGGACGGCGCGTACCGGCGGCCTGCTGGCGTTTTTCTAAAATCTCGATCATGCCAGAGTTATCGGCAACTGTCGGTGGTTGCTGCTGTACGAGGAAAAATGGCTAAGGGGGTTGAAATTCAAGGCTAATGTGAAGGAAGATGGTCGGTAAGAATGGCGTAAGTTACTGCTAAATAAGTACTTGCGGATGAGAGGAGTCGAACCTCCACGACCTTGCGGTCACTGGCACCTGAAGCCAGCGCGTCTGCCAATTCCGCCACATCCGCTTCGGGTTGTCCCGAGAAGTGTATTAAATGAGTTTCCGAACGGGTTGTCAATAACCCCGGCTTAAAAACCTTGTGGTTGTTCATGGTTAGTAGGACTCCTTACCGAATCGCGGAACCGGGACGTAAGACAAATGGCCATGAATGTTTATAATTTATCGGCATGTCAGTAAACCAGCCCATTCTGTTTCGCGGTCGCCCCCTGGTTCCCGGTTCGGGGCCGTTCATCTTTGGCGTTTTGAATGTGACCCCGGATTCTTTCAGCGACGGCGGAGTGTATTTGAATACCGAAGAGGCCGTCGCCGCCGGTTGCCGGATGGCTGACGAGGGAGCCGACGTTATTGACGTGGGTGGCGAATCCACGAAGCCGGGTAGTTCAGGCGTGCCCGCTGATGAGCAGATTCTTCGAACGGCCGGCTTGATCGCCACATTGGCGGCTCGCTTCGGCTCGGACGGGCCGGCGATTTCGATTGATACGCGTTCGGCGGAAGTGGCCAGCGCGGCCTTGGAGGCCGGGGCCGCGATTGTGAACGACATTTCCGCCTTGCGCGATGATCCGGTGATGGCCAAGATGGTAGCCTCAAAAGGTGCCGGGGTCATTCTCATGCACATGCAAGGTACTCCGGCGGATATGCAATTAAATCCGACTTACACGGACGTGATAGCCGAAATTGCGGATTTCCTGCGCGAGCGAGTTGATTACGCCTTGCGTTCAGGCATATCCCGCGAGCGAATTGTACTTGATCCTGGTCTGGGTTTCGGGAAGACGACGGCGCATAATCTGGAAATCCTTCGGCGACTCGGCGAATTACGGGCATTAGGATGTCCGTTGATGGCGGGCCCATCACGGAAGCGGTTCATCGGTGAAATCCTGCATATCGACCGTCCGGCGGATCGCATGATCGGCACGGTAGCCGCCATTTCCGCCTGTGTCCTTGCCGGTGTCGAATGCCTCCGTGTTCACGATGTAGCCGCCTGTCGCCAAGCGGCTGAAATTTGCAGGGCCATCAGGGGATGAAGAGATATCGCCGAATTAACGTTTCTTGGGAAACTTCGTCTGGGTTTTCCAGGCCGGACGGGAATTACGGATATCGATGACGATCCAGCCGATGCCGATAACTGACCCGATCAGAGCGGCGGTACCGAACAAGACCATCATGTTGCTCAGATTCTGGGCGGAAGCTTCATTGCCCTTTGGGGCGGAGTCTTGATCGGTCGGCGCGCTGGAAGTCTGAGGGGCCGGCCCCGGAGGAGTGCTTGGCCGAATGACCTGGCTCAGCACAATCAACGCCACGCCAAGAATCAGAGCCAATGCGGTATATCCGATCGCTTTCCAACGCTTTGTGTTTTTGTGTTGAGCCATCGATTATTCATCCCCGTGAAACAGAT
The DNA here is from genome assembly GCA_964642815.1 of uncultured Planctomycetales bacterium. Classification (GTDB taxonomy): domain Bacteria; phylum Planctomycetota; class Phycisphaerae; order UBA1845; family PWPN01; genus JAAYCU01. The sequence goes on from CAZXSA010000022.1 coordinate 24,269, forward strand.
GTATTCGCTTCAGACGCTGACCGCCTTTCCGGAATGATTATATCCTAAGGGTACACCATGGCGATTTCATCGCAATTATCCTGCAGAGGGCAGCGAACGCAATCCGTCCACACCTTGTGCGGCAGGGTGTCCTTGGGAACGGTTTTGAACCCCAACCGTTGAAAAAAACGCTCCTCGCGGGTCAGGACGAAAATCTTGCCGATTCCCAGTCGTGCGGCCTCCTCGATCGCCCTCCGGACCAGTTGGCTACCGATGCCGTGACCGCGAAAGCTTTCATCGACGGCCAGGCTTTTTATCTCGGCCAGATTGTTCCACACGCTTTCCAGGGCGACGCAGCCGAGAACCTGTTCGGTACCGTCGGTCTGCTCGACATAGACGAGGAAATCGCGTAAATGCTCGTAAAGATGCGCGTGGGAGCGGTGGAGCATGCGATTAAACTCGGCATGATAGTTTATCAGCCGATGGAGATGAGGAACGTCGGACATGACCGCGCTACGAATCAAAACGACCTCCTGAAAATTCACTCGGGAGCGGGCCGATAAGTCCGCCAGCCAAGCCACGATACTCATTATCCTATCCGTTTGGCCGGGCGTGGCAACATCGCCTTGACGGTTTCGGGTGGATGGGGGACGATTAACGACCTTGGGAATTCGACGAGCCGGTGAGTTACAGAGGTGTCGGGCATGGCGAAAAATGATTTAAGTGATGAGTATTTCAATCGCTCGTATACGACCGTCGCCGGCACGGATTACGATCATCGGCTGGTGGGTTACGGCATTTTCGCCCGGGAGGCGGGGCGGCTATGCGGAGTGCAGGATGTCCTGGAAATGATTCGTCGACGTTGTCCAGGACCGGTAACGGTACGCGGGCGAGCCGATGGTTATGTATATGGGAGCGGCGAGATCGTTTTGACCATCGAGGGGCCGTTCGGTCAACTGGTGACGCTGGAAACACAATATCTGGGCATGCTGTCTCTGTCGGCGGCGGCCTGGAACATGGGGCGGATCGTCGAGGCCGCCGGCGGGATTCCGGTGATCGATATGAGCGCCCGCCACTATCCGCCGGAGCTGATTCCAAGAATCGCGATGGCCGCCGCTGTCGGTGGGGCCGGGGGTACGAGCACCCGCGCCGGGTATGCGGAAGTCCAAGCCCGTTACGGCGTGGGAAAAGAGAAGATCCGAATCGGGGACGAATCGCCGCGCGATTTCAAGCTTTACGGCAGCATCCCACATGCCTTGAACGCCGTCCATGAGGGCAACAGTATCGAAAGCGCCTATGCCTATCATCAGCGTTGCTCGGAAGTACCCTTGACGGTACTCATTGATTTCGAGGGGCGCGAACGCGATATCTGTTCGCAGGCGGTCAGCCGGTTTGGGCGTGATCTCCATGCGGTCCGTCTGGATACCGCGGCCAACCGCATCCATCAGGGCGGGCATGAAAAACCGACGCGCACGCTGGAAATGCGCATCCTCTCGCAAGTGACGGATAGACCGGCTGCCATGGCCGCCCTGGAACGCTACGGTTTTGGCCCGGGGGTTACGATTGAAATGGTATACGCCATCCGCGATCTGCTGGATTCACTCGGGGCTAAATCGACCCGGATACTGGTCAGCAGCGGTTTTGATCTGGAAAAGGTGCAAGCCTTTGTCGCCTGCAAAGCGCCGATGGACGCGATCGGCACCGGTTCATGGGTCGATTTCGCCATGTTTACCAGCGATATTCTCCGGGTTTATGAACAGGATCAATGGGTTCCGCGCTGCAAGGCCGGCCGCGCCGAGGAACTGCACGAGCCGCCGGATTTGCCGGTTTTATTAGCAGGATGTATTTTTTGAATTCGAATAATAATGATAACATAACCGAGAGTCACGTACCACCTGCAGAGCAGGTGGCTTGAGGAAGCCCCCCTGAGGGGGGCGTTGAGTTAGGGAAGGCCCCGTTGGGGCCGTTAATGACGGTTACTTGAAATCCAGACGACTTTGGTTCTGGTCAAAGTCCTCTTGTTCCCGAATGTACCGGCGGATCTCTTCCTCATTGAGACCCACCGTACTGACACAATAGCCACGAGCCCAGAAATGCAGACCCGTGAAGTTTCTCTGGTGGCCCAGCAGTTCCCGATGGATACGGATCGCACTCTTGCCCTTCAGAAACCCGATCACCATCGCGATGCTGTACCGCGGCGGCACACTCAGGCACAGGTGAATGTGGTCCACCACCGCCTTGCCTTCAATCAGTTCCACCCCTTTCTGTTTGCACAAATCCCGAAGAATCGGACCAATTCGAGCACGGGCCTTGCCATAAAACACTTTGTGACGATACTTGGGGATGAACACCACATGATATTTGCATTCCCATTTCACATGGGACATGCTTTCCCAGTCTCTCATTTGGCTCTCCTTCGCCCCTCGGGGCCTTCCCAAGAAGGAGAGCTTACACCTAACCAACAAAACGACGGAACAGCAGAGCTTTATCGAGTCTCACCGCCAAAGGCGGTGGATTACCAATCGATTTACACTTGAACCAAATGATCTAATACGGTATAATCATTAAAAATTCGGTGGAAACATATCTCTTGAAAGGAGGAAGCAAGGATGACATCCTGTATGCGAGGTGCGCTGGTCTCAGCCGTTTTGATTCTTGCGGCCGACGCGCGAGCCGCCAATTTTACGCTGTCCGATGCGGCTCTTATGACGTTGGATTACCAGATGTTCTCGCAAACTGACAAGGCCCGGATCGTTGGCCGTCGTGATGTACCCGGCGACGGCGTTGAGTTCGACATTTGCTTCCCACGCAATGTGCAACCCTATGAGGGCGTCTATTATGTTTCGTCACAAGGCGGGGGCGCGGGCACCTTGATGTCCATCGACCCCAACCCCTATGACAACTTCGCCTTGAACTTCACATTGGTCAGCGTGGACGGGGTGGCCGGTCAAGGTGTTGGCGGAGTTCTCACGGTCGGTTCTCTGATCGGTAATCGTGCCGGCGGTTATGCATATCACCCAGAATCTATTTCGTTTAACTCCAATTATCCGACGACAATCGTCTCCGAGGTTCCGGGGACGCATGGAAAGCCCCAACTATATTATCTCGGTTTCAGAGCGTATATTGTCACAACCCAAGGTTGGGATACTTCTGAATTCATCGTCACCCTGCGCGTAGGGCCAGCCGCCGGAGCCGTTGTTCTTCCTGAACCCAGTGCTTGCCTGTTTGCCATGTTGGGGTTGTTGGCGGCATCGCTCAAACGCTCGCGGCATAGCACCATCATGCATATCAACGCTAAGTAATCCGCAGCGGCTCGCGATATGTCGGGCAAGCCGCCGCCGGGATGGGAGCCCTATCGAAAAAGGGACAGCCAACACTTTCTGTCATCCTCTTTTTCGCGCGGACCTCGAAATTTTCCTTGTGAATCTGTTTGGCCCGAGGAGTAACGGATGCCAATCATACCGTCTTTTCCAGCAGGGCTATGTGGATTGGCACGCCAATGCCATGTCCATGAAAACGCAACCCCGTTGGGGTTGGTGGGGAGGCGCGGCGTGGTTATCCCAAGGTAGCGGCTACGCCGCAACCTTGGGCTGGATTATGAAACCCCGTTGGGGTTGGATGCTGGAACGATCCTGTGTCCCTGCTTCAAACTCATCAACCAAGTGTGGCCCTGTAAACACCTTTGTCGCGTATCTGTATTGACCGTGCGTCCAAAGACCTCGTTGCATCGGTCTTTCATGGCCGAAGCGTACAGGCGAGACCCGCCGTGGCGGGGGTCGCACCGGTATCAGGAGGCGCTCTTAGTCGTCGGGGAGAGGTTGGGGTATATCGAAATAGAACTCGGCCCATTGGCCGGGCTCCGAGCGGGCGCGGATGCGGCCGTGATGCAACTGGATAATTCGCCAGCAGGTGTACAAACCTACGCCGGTGCCTTTTTGTTTGAGCAATTCGGGAGTTTGCAGCCGGGAAAATTTACGGAAAAGTCGATTCTGCTCGCTTTCGGGGAAGCCGGGGCCTTCATTCCAGACGGAAACCAGCAACCGATCGCGTTCCCGTTCGAGCTTGAGCTTGATCGTGCCTTTCTCATGGCCGTATTTGACCGCGTTACCCAGCAGATTGACCAGCACGATTTTCATGAGGTCCGGGTCGAGTTCCGCCATGATCGGCGTCTCGGGGATCGCACGTTCTAGCGACATTCCCTTCTGTTCTATCTGTGGAGCGACGATATCGATACTTGGGTTGACTACCAGGGATATGAAATCGACATCCTGACGGAAGCGGGCTTTAAGTTCGCCCCCTTCAAGCCGGGCCAGACCCAGATATTCGCCGACGAGATTAAGCAGGTATTCCCCCTTGGTTACGACTCGGCCGAGTATTTCGCGTTGCTGCGGCGTGATTTCGCCCAGATAGCCGTCGAGAAGCAAACGGGTCTGGGTCACCATCGAGGCGACGGGGCTTTTCAATTCATGACTGACGAACCCGAGCATTTCGTTGTAGGCGCGGTTGGCGGAGGTCAGTTGATCGATACGATAGGCCTTTTCCACGGCCTGGCTCAGCCGTTGGGCCATGGCTTGATGCAGGCGGGCCTGATGCAGATTGTAATCGTTCGGCCGTCGCGAGCTGCGAAAAAGGAGTCCGACGTTACGCCCCTCGACTTTCAGCGGGCAGGTCATGCTGGAGCGGACGCCTTCGCGAACCAGCAAGCGGGTGGATCGGCTTTCCGGCCTGGCCTGGAGGTAGGCGTCCAGATCGCGAATGATTCGCAGCCGATCGTGGCGTAGAATTTCCGCCAGCGAGCTGCCCTGCAGATCCTCCGCGTAGCCGACGGGAAGGTGGACGGGTTCGTAAAGGGACCGGACGTACCGGGAAACAACCCGGCGGCCTTGCTCCTCCACGAAGGCCAGGCCAAGTCGATCGCATGGGTATATGTGTCGGGTAGCGTCGAAAACAAAATCGGCCAAAGCGGAAAGAGTCTCGGCGGCGGTAACTTTCTGATCGATGGTGTCCAGTACGTCCTTTTCCTCGAGGGAAAATTCGGCGTCCGGCGCCTGGGCTTGGGTCGAATCCACGTAGTACAAAATGTCGGTCAGATCCGAGGCCATGCGCTTATTGTAAGCAGTTTCATGGAAAGGTGCCAAAGGAGCGTTTCCGTGATACCCGATACCGATCCCGGTTCAAGGTTCACAGCCCTGACTGGTAGCAGTCAGCGAGACCGCTTGAGTGGATGCCCCGGCGATCAATTGTCGAGCCCGTTCCTCGAAGGAGCCGATCCAGAAAACCGGAAACGGCTCCTTGAGTTTCTTGAAGGTTTCCATGGCCCGCAGCGCCCGATGTCCGTCACCCAGTTCGAGATAACTTAGAAAGAGGATTTGATAGGCGTCATCAGTCGGTCCAAAACGGGCGATGATTTCCTGAGCTTCGTGGATGGCTTCATCGTGCAGATTCTCGAAATGATTAAGAAAGCCCAGGTAGCATCGCCCTTTGTAGCTGTCGGGCTGGCGGAGAACCACCTCGTCGAACAAAGCGTGGTTATCCTTGAATTTGGTGGCATAAGACCAGGTGGCGGGCAGCAGCAGGCAGAGACAAGCCAGCCCCACGCAAAGGCCCGGCCCCTTCAGGCGATCAAGACCGATTCCCACGAGAGCGGCTAAAAGTATCCCCGGCAAATAAAGCCAACGCTCAGCGAATATCCACTTGGCCAGGGGCAGGGCGTGCGTGGGGATCAGCAAGAGGAGCAGCAATCCGATGAGTATCGCCCCAAGCAAGGATCGTCGCCACCAAAGCCATCCAGCCAAAGCGAGCAGCGCGCCGGCCAAGATCATCCCAGCTAATACATCGAACGACAAATGGTCGGCCGGAGACAAGGCGGGAATAGACCAGATCGGACACAGCCGGGAAGGTTGGACCAACAATTGGCCGATCAGGGCCAGCAGGCGAAAGGGAGTGAGCACATGCTCGATCAGGCCGACATGCCCCATGGGGTGTTCCCAGATCCGAAAGCTGGTCGAGGGGGGTAGCATGTGTTGTCCGAATACCACGAAGCGTAAGGCGAAAAACACCGTACAGGCCAAGGCCAATCCAGCATGTCGGGGGGCGAGATGACGATTCAACCAGAGACGGGCCGGCGGCCTTTGATCCCGTGGAGTCATGCTTCGATACGCAAGATCAATAATCAGCAAGATCGGCCAGAGCAAAATGGCGTGCTCCTTGCTCATGATCGCGCCGAGAAACAGCAGCGCGGCGAGAATATGGCGTCCCGGGGACCGAGTTGCTTCCGAGCCGACCGGACGAATTTGCAGAACCAATAACCAGACGCCGAACAATCCGGCCAGCAACTCGCAGCGTCCGCAGGCGGTGGCCACCGCTTCGGCGTTGACGGGGTGGACGGCGAACAGCATACCGGCCAGCAGGCTCGCGGACGCTCGGCGCGACAATCGAAAGCACAAGACCGCTACGCCGGCCGCCGTCAGGGCATGCAGCAGGATATTGACTCGATAGAAGGCAAGGGCATGGGGGACGGCATTCTCGCCGAGGATGCTATTGAGGCGGAAGGACGCCAGGGCTAAAGGACGATAAAGCTGATCGCGGGATATATGACGAGGCCAGTAACCACTCAGCCAGAAGCGATACCAAGGTCCCGGCGTGGTAATCAGGGGATTTTGCGTAATGATCGTTACATCGTCATAGACGAATTGTTTCCCTTGCCCGGCAGGATAAAAGGCCGCCACGGCCAGGCAGGCGACAACCAGGGCGGCAGACCATAATCGAATAGTCGCCCACCGCTGTTGCCCGCCGCCGGCTTGCGGATGGGCCATCAGCCCGCCTCCTTGGCCTCCGTCGGGCTTTCTTTCGGTTGTCCAGAGGCATTCTTGGCAGATTTCTCCCGCGTCTTCTCGTCGGTCTCGATTTCCTTCCATTGGGCCCGGGCGCGAATCTGCTCGGGATTGAACCATGAACGCAGGACACCTATTTGACGATTGGAACGCAGATGCAGAACGGCCACGTCTCTTTGTTGGTTGTATTCCTCTTGGGTAACCGGCAGGGATTCGAGCCATTGAATGAGCAGCCAGCGTTGACTTGATTTTTGCTCATACAGACTGACTTTTGACTTGCCTTCCTCCGCGGTGTCGCGGGCCAACTGGAAGCAGGTTTCCACGAGATCGGGATCGGAGGCGAATCCCGGAATCATGCCGGGATACATCTGGGCCCCTCCCCGAAACGAAAAGAGCCTTTTGCGGGTAAAGGGCTTGGGCTCGTTGAGAGCGTTTTCACCAAGTTTCTCCCGCAGGGCGGCATCCTGCTCGAAAATCGTTTTCAGTCCTTGGCCTTCGGCGGTGGCCAGCAGCGTCTGGGCCTCTTTCTGGGCCTCGATGAAGGCCTTCTGCTTGCGTATATCCTCGACAAT
>CAZXSA010000023.1:0-30202 GCA_964642815.1 uncultured Planctomycetales bacterium
CGCGGATCTCCACTTGCAGCCGATCGTTCGCGGATTTCAGGTTACGGGCCTGTTGTTGGACAATGCCGATGGTTTCCAGTAACTCTTTTTGCAGGATGCCGATGGGCAATAGAACGGCGAACAGGAAGAGAAAGACCGTGATGGCGGTCATCAACCAGGACGCATAGGACATCGCGTACATGTTATTGTCGGTCGTGGCGGGCAGGTATCCGAGACATATACCCGCGCCGATGAGCAACGTGAGAACCAACCCGCCCGCGATGCAGGCCTGTCCATAGCGCAATCCCAGGAAGACGGTGGCCAACATGCTTCCGATCACGAACCAATTCCAATCGCCGCTGATTAACCCCCAGGTCAGTAGGCCGCCGGCGCCTAAAAGGAAGGCGATGGATAGCAGGACGATAATGCGGATCCGTAAAGACCAGACATGGCGTCGCAGGGTGGTTAGCCATACCAGGATGGCGCACGCGATTTGCACGTACATAAACGTGTTCCACCCGAACTTGTGGGCGTGAATACAGGAGGCAAGCAGGCCGGGAAAAGCCACGACAGCGCCGGTGAGGAGAGTAATATTGACTAAACGGCTTTGGGTCTTGTGAATGTAATCCGCGATCGATTCATTTCCATGAACGAGATCATCGGACACTTGTTGCGATGTTATCATGAACGACTCCCGCGCAAGGTTTCAGCGGTGGGATACAGGGTAGGCACCCGCGCCTCCGTATAGGTTACTCGCCTCCGCGGCGATCATACAAGACCCACCCGTCGAGGAGGTGGGTTTCGGTCAGGCAACCATGATGAATGCACGGCAGGGACGCTGGCCGACCTATCGATGCCGATGATCGCGGCAGACATGGGATCATGCAAGCTCGATCATCGGCATTCGTCGTCTGATTCATCAACCGTTTACAAGACCGTGCTGTATCGCGAACTTGGTGAGTTCGGAGTTGTTACGCAGACCGAGCTTGGCCAGGATGTTCAATCGATGGGCATCGACGGTCTTAACACTCAAATTGAGCTGCTGGGCGATTTCCCGATTGGTCGCGCCCGAGGCCAGATGCCGACAAATCTGGAATTCTCGGTCGGTCAAGGCCCCGACCGGATCCTCGCTCAGGCCGTCAATATAACGCAAGGCCATGGCTTCACGAAGGGAGGCGGATACGAACCGACGACCCTCGTGGACCGCCCGAATGGCCTCGGCCAGTTCGTGGGGGGCGGCATCCTTGACCACATACCCCAGAGCGCCCATGCGCAGTAACCGAGCCGCGTAGTGCTCGTCCGCGTACATGGTTAGTATTAACAACTGGCAGGAAGGTTTACGTTTTTTTAGAATGCGCTTGGTCGCCTCAATGCCGTCCAGACCGGGCATGGCGATGTCCATGAGCACCACGTCCGGCTGAAGTTCCGCGATTTTCTCAAGAGCTTCCTCTCCGTCGGAAGCCTCTCCCACCACGCGGAAATCCCCCTCGGTTTCCAGGATACGCTGAATACCGCGACGCACCAGGGTGTGATCGTCGACAATCATGATGTCAATCATTGTTCTCTACGCCTCATCAGAAAACGCGTTAATGAAAAGTAAACCATCAATAAACCTATACGGATGTCCCACTGTTGGGACATAATCCGGGGTCACCGGTTTCCGCCGTATCCGCAGGCGATACAACCACGCCTGACACGAATAGCTAATGATAAACCGAGGCTCCGCTTGAGCGGCGAATTATAACGGGGGTTTCCAAAAAAGTCATACAACTTCCCCGCGGCGATCATGTAACATTCTATCCTGCTCCGGATCAAGATTCTTTTCGTGGTTTCGGTTTTCTGGCATACGCTTAAGTGGAGTCGGCCCGTTGGTTATCGGGCGGGATGCTTGATCAAGAAAAATGACTTGTGGAATTGTGCAAAAATCCATGAATTCCAGCGAGATGCCTTAAGATTAAAGCTCATATAGGAATATAGCATATTTAATGCCATCGTGATGTGCCTTCCTCGGCGTACTGATTATAGGTCTGACATATTCTCGATCACAAATGGGGGATTTACTACTTTTCGTACCGGTATTTATCCCGGAATATCTTATATGGAGGGCGCGGCATTAAGGAGAGAAAAATCCCGCTCGATGATGGCTTGTAAACGATCGATGGGGGAAAGGGGAACCTCCGGAGGATCCTGAAGATGCTCGACCGCCCACTGGATTGGTTGACCAGTCCGGACGTCGAGCAAGGGGATTCTCGCCGGGGATAACCCATCATGCCTTTCGATCGGCCCGCGGCGTAAACGCCAGGCCCAACGCAGCATTTTAGGAATCGTATGCAACAAGCCTACTTGCCCGATAAGCTGGTAGGCGAGACGCTTCGGCGAGACGGCGTCACGGTGAGAGCCCAGCAACCCGCGCAGCATGTTCGCCGGATTGTAAAACGTGGCGTAAGCCAACAGCAGGTGAAGCTGTTGGCGCCAAGGCCGGGCGTGCCGGGAGGCGACGATATGATTGCCGTCCATGCGGTGTTCCGGCACCGGTCGATGGCCGACGGACTGATAGACGGTACCCGAGACCAGGGCGGATTCATAACCGCGGGTGCCAACCATCGGCATCAGATAAGTACACTGGTATGAAATAGCTCCTGCCCTGAATAAATAGCGGGCCTGATTGAGCAGTCCGGCCAGGTTTCCGCGTTGGCTACGCAAGGGCTGTGTGTCGCTATGAATCAGCATGGCCATCGGGACAATGCCCAAGGCGTTCATCTCCGCGAATAAATCGGCCATTTTGCCCGCCTGTTGACCTTTGTTGACCAGCTCGGCGGTAATGTCCTCGATGCCGAACCAGATTCCACGAAGCCCGCTTTTGCGGCAAAGGCCCAGCAGATCGCGGTTCCTGAAAACGTCAAACTGGGTGGCCTCCGTGTAAAATCGGATCACTTTGCCCAAGGGCACGCCGCGGGTCTTGGTTTGCCGCAACGCGGTCATCAGATTGATGACCGTCTCGCGATTATTGAAGAAGTTGTCGTCGGTCCCGAAGAAAATACGAATCCCGAATTGCTCATGAATGTGTTTGAGCTCGGCGGCCATGCGCTGGGGGCTTTTGTGTCGCCAGGTGCGTTGGTTTGCCGCCGGAATCGGACAGTAGGGGCAGGTAAACTTGCAACCGTGGGTTGCAATCACCGAGGCGATGGGCGATTTATGCCGGACCTTGGCGGCCGGCAAAGGCGCGGCGCGCAGTCGCTGACCGCGGTGGGGGGGCTCGAGCATCCGGTAGCCGGCGTCCGGCATGGGTAATTCATCCAAATCCCGCAGAAGACGTTGAACACCCGTATGAATCGCGACCGGCCGACCGGAACCGGCCGGATACAGATAAGCCAGTCCGGGCACCTCCGCCAGTGCGTTGGATTCCCGAGCACTCTGAAAAGCCTCGCGCAGCGATTCGCCTGGGCGATAGTACGGTAGGATCGTTCTCAGAAAATCGAGAAGAATGAACACCTCGCCGGTTACCACGCAATCGGCACCGATCCCGGGATGGGGTCCGATCTCCAGGAAGTCCGTGGGTTCGTACGTTGCTTTCGGCCCGCCCGCAAGAATCAGAGGGCGACGATTGAGCAGCAGATGAGCATCGCGGATCAAATCATAGGCCTTTTCCGCGTGGACCTGCATCGACGAAATAAGCAAAAGGTCTAATGGTTTACCATCCAGACGGGCCAGGCTGGGCCGAAAACGCGGGGTCCATTGTTGGAGTACGATCCGCAGGTGCCGAAAGCCGGCCGCGTCGAGAACGTCGCCCAGTGTGCGTACGGAACAGGGCACCATGCGTTTGTCCGCATACCAGTAGGGCAGCATGCACGTCCGGACATCAAAAGCGTAGACGATCCCGATTCTGAGTTCGTGGGCATCGCGGAATTGACGTAACGAGGTCATCGCTTCGCGCCAGGAACCATCCGGCAGAAGGGCATCATCGCTGGAACGGCGAGGTAATTCCATAAGGCACCCGCGACACGTTGAGCTCGGGAGACATGCCGCAAAAGAGCGGGGCAGTTTCTCGATAAGAGTGATCGTCGAAAGACACCATCCTCACTGTAGCGTCATGGTTCGCTTTGTCAAGGCGGAATGATCTTGATTGTCGTTTATGGGTGTATCCGAAGCAAGATGGCCCGGGGAATTCCGACCTGTCTGGAATATCCGTGCTCAACTCCGCGGCCATAAAAAGCACGCGAAAACCCTTGTCCCACCCCGGCGGGACAAGGGCCTGCCCATGCGACCCTGCGTGTGAATTTCAGATGCATTCGTAGCGTACCGAGCGGCATGGAAATCGCGTGATGGATTAGCGGATCGTTTTATTTAAGAGGGCGAACCGGAAGCCGAATATCATAAGGCCCCAGCCCCACGTCGTTCGGACCAATGTTAATCGGCCAATCGCCGGGCTTGGCGAAGACGCGACGCAAAGCCTCGATATCCTCGAAACCAAACTCGGCCGCCGGTTCCAGATAGGAGCCTTCACCCCATTCGTTCCAGGCTTCCAGAATTCCAACGCGTCGGCCGGTTTCGTCAAGGAATATTTTCAGCCGTCGCAGACCGTCCTCGAAGTGGCTGGGTTGCCGATCGAAATAATGCAAGGTTCCGGACCCGTGCCAAGGCCGAGCGTCCCATCCAACCGAAAGTAGCGGCAGATACGTGAGCGGGCCAAATCGATGGTTGGCTCGCCAGACGGACTCGTGCATGCGCATGAATGGCTCGTAAGGCAACTGGTTGGCGGATGACCATTCGTGGGCGTAGTTGTACGCGGTAAAAGCGTCGAACCCCATCCGTTGACATTGTTCCTGCTCGTCACGGTTCCAGGCGCTGCAGGCCGTCAAATAAAGCTCGCCCAATCCCGCGGCCCGGACCCGTTCGCGCATGGCCTCGAACGTCGTCCGAACGTGGTCCACCGAGCCTAGGTTTTTCAGCAGTTCGGGCACGCTGAAGAAACCGACATACAACCGATTGTCGATGCGATAATAATTGGGCAAATGAAAATAATGCTTGATCCAGTAATCGGTTACCGCCAGCATTTCTTCCCTGGTTTGGACCATGAACGGTGCATGGTTGGCCCACATGATGCAGAACTTGAGCCGGTCGCGGTAACGGGCCTTCAGCAATCCCTCGTCAAGTCCGTTTTCCAGAGTCACCTTGCCCTTGAGCCAGTACCAATCGTAGATGAAGAAGTGAATTCCGTTTTCCACTGCCCATTTGATATGCCAGTCGGCCACTTCCGGCTCGCCTTCGCCGTAATAGCCGAGCACCGGATTTCGCTCCGGATAGGGCGTCTGATACTGCCATCGATGGTATTGGCGGGACCAGCCGGGGAAGTAGTAGACGCCGATCTCGTAATCGGTTCGCACCGGCCGTGGCTCAGGTACATAATCGTAACGAGGGAAGTCCTTGGGTAAAGGCGGGTCGATCCGTATGACGGATTGGAAGTTTTCCGGCCATTCGATACCCTTGGCGGTGACGAAACCCGCGGCGATAAGATAGCGGCCGGGTTTTTCGGGATGGACGGTCAGCCATACTTCCCGTCGTTGACCCGGTTCGATAGCCGGCAGAAGGTCGCTGTCACGGGTAACCCACGCGATCGGCTCCTTCGAAACGTCGGCCCCATCGGTGAGAGGATCGTCGCTCATGCGCAATTGGACGCGCTGCACCGGGGTTGGTTGGTCGGTCATGTTTCCAGCCTCCAGACGCACCATGGCCGTCTGCCCCGCCCGGTTGATGGGATGAAACAAGCCGAAAAAAGTTGGAGCGACTGGCGGTTGATCGGTCGGCGGATTCAGTTGTATTTCCTCAATCTCGATCAGGTCCGTGGTTGGACCGATGCCGACATGGGTGATCGTCCCTTTCCATCGCGGATGGTTCCGAAGATCGAGCCGGGCGATTCCCGCGGAAGCCGGCTTGTCGCTTGGGAATATCGGGATGGCGGCCCCATGAATATTCTCGCCTTCTTGTGTTTGCCAGTAAAAAGCCACGCTGGCGGCCTTGGCGGCTCGTACCTGTAAGTCACCGCGAGAGGCCGCCTCGAATGGACGCACCGGACTGATAAGCATGCCGAACATGTGGGGGACACCGATGCGCACGGCATCCGCGCCGACGGATTCGACGGTATCGACGCCGTTCATTCTCCACCAAGGCAGCAAGTCATTGCCTTGCCAACGGTAATCGTCTTTCAAGGGTATCGGGGGAGCCACCGCGACGGTGATGGAGACTAACCGATAGTTCACGCCTGACGGAGGATCGATCCGAATCTGAACGATCCGGCCGAGTTTCGACCACAAGGGCCAGAGAATCATTCGCCGGAGTTCGCGTTCTCGTTGAGGCGGAGCGATCCAGAATCCCGTTTTCCATTCTTCCTTGAAACCCCCGTGCCGTCCGCCGCTCTCGTTGGTGTAGAACACCTCGCCATACCCGGAATCGTCCGCTTCCCATTCCAGAATCAGGCATTGGTTGTCCGTCGCCTCGAAGGCCTCAAAAACCGGACTGATAAACATCGGATCCGCCCCGGTAGCTCGAAAGCGCAATCCATCCGGGCCGGCCTTGCGCTCTTGAATATCCGCGTTAAAGGCCCAGCCGGTCGGCGGTTCGTTCTGGTCGAAGACAAAGCGGCGGATGGTATTGTGTTGCTCGGAAGAAATAACGGTCTCGTCGGCAAGGCACGGGCTTGTAGTCACCGATGCAATGAGACCGAGCGGGAAAAGGATGCAGCCGGTACGCATGAATCTGTTCCTCCACATCGAGTCTTTATGCCGGCGGGATGGACCATTGAATGGCGGTCATGGGTGCTCGCATCGAGTCGGCTCATGTCTGGACGAAACGGAAAAAGTTGCATGGATTTTGGGAGTCTTCTCGCGAACAAGACCGCCGGCTGCGGCCGCCCCTCGCCGAGAATCAAAGAAATTGACGATCAAGCTGTAATAATACGCTTGGTTGTACGCGGCGAAGCCGACATGCCCGCCTCCGCGAAGAATCAGCGACGCCACCCGCGGGTTGGAAATCGTCGCGGTCAGATCGGCCATATCCTGGGCCGAGAGAAACGGGTCATTGACCGCCGTGACCATCAGGACCGGCACGCGGGCCGAATTGAGTTTATCCCCGGCGGACAAGTCCCGGTAGGGCATGAAACGCAGGAAACGATAAGCATCGGGCAAGGGTAAATCGCCGAGTTGCCTGGAACCGCCGATCTCGAGGGCGATCAGGTGGCGAAGGTTGCCGCTGATTTCGGGAAAGCGCTTGCGTTCCATGCGTTCGTAGACTGTTTTCTGAAAGTAATAGGTGGCCGGATCCTGGTTCTTATCGGCGGGTTGATCGCAACGATCCACCAAGTCTTCCCAGCGCAGCACGGGAGAAAAAGCGATGACCCCGGCGGTATAGTGCGATCGCGATGGAGGCGGGCCGAGGATGCGGGCCAGTTTGGGTGAGATGCTGTCGTCATTCATGGGGCGGCCGTCAAACCAGGCGGCCAGCATGGCCAGATTGCCGCCCCAGCAGAAACCCACCAGCCCTGTTTCCTGAACGCATGAATAATTCTCCTCGATCCATTCCGAGACGATCAGTAAATCCTGCGTGTCAAGCACGCCAAAGGTATAGTTGATGTCGGGGTAATGGAATTCCGTGCGTCCATGTCCGCGCAGTTCGAGGGCCAGGACATGGTAGCCCGCCCGCCGCAATCCGATGGCCAGATCCCGCGTGCGTAGTACGCCGTTGTCTCCGTACAATCCCGGCAAGAGCACGATACAGGTGGCGGAAACGACTTTCCCTTCGGACTCCGCCAGGCCCAGCCGTCCGCTTAATTTAACCTCCTCGTTCACTGGAATCTGGATTTCATCAAAGCCAGGCCAGGGCGGGGCGGGTTGGTCGATGCAGAGATTTCGGCTGACCGCCTGGGCGGTGTGGACAATGCCGAACCAGTTATGTCTTAACAAAAGCAGGGTTTTGGGGTCTTTATCAAAATATTCGTAAACGTCGCGTGGCCGGCCCTGCTCGTCAACCATTTCGCCGGTCAGCAGCACCCGTTGGCCTCGTCTGGGAAGCAGGGTGGTAAGTTGGCCGTGGACGTTGGTCAACCATTGCCGGGTGTTCTCGGGATTTTCGGGGCAGTGACTGTCGAGGCGGACGACATCCCTTGACCGCTGGGGAAACGAGTGTTCGTCAAAGATGCAGCCGCACATCGTGCCCAGCACGATCGCCACGACGCACCAACCCGGCATGGATTTAGCTCCGGGTCGGGCGCAGTCGGGGCACTGTCGGATGACCGCGTCCAGGGTATTCCCCTGGAATCTTCCCCGCCGTCGAATTCGACGGGGCATGATGGTTGGAAGGTGGGGCAAATCGATCTCTCCCTTGATGTTTTTGCCTCCCGTGGTGGTGGGAGCGAAGGCCTGCAACCCAAGGTCTTCCCGCCCCGCGGTTTGCACGGCCACCGGCGATTCATGACGAATCATAAGGTTTGGCCACGTTGCCTGGCAAGCGCGAAGAGCCGCTCAGGGCTTGACCCGCCAATAAGGCACCCACCTTCGCCAGGTGTTGGTCGCGAATTAACCGTTGCTGCCGTGAGGAATTTTCATCTGTGTTTTCAACCGCCGTTCCAGCGAGTTGAGTTCGTCATGCATGGCGTGAGGCAACCGGTCGCCGAAAGTCGCGAAGAACTCTCTGATACCCTTGACTTCGGTAAGCCACGGTTCAGGATGCACGGCCAGCAATTCCTCGATGATATTGGCCGAGAGGTCCAGCCCGGTCAGATCCAGACTGTCGGAGGTCGGCACATAGCCGATCGGAGTTTCCTCCGCGGGAGCCTCGCCTCGACAACGATCCAATATCCATTCCAGCACGCGCAGGTTCTCGCCATAGCCCGGCCACAGATAATCACCGCTTTCATCCTGCCGGAACCAGTTGACGTGGAAAATTCTCGGGGCTTTCTTCATCCGGGTGCCCATCTGTAGCCAATGGCGGAAGTAGTCACCCATGTTGTACCCGCAGAAAGGCAGCATCGCCATTGGGTCACGACGCACTTCACCCAACTTGCCGAACTGGGCGGCCGTCCGTTCGGAGGCCATCATCGCGCCGATGCATACGCCATGCTGCCAACTGTAAGCCTGGTACACCAGCGGAGCCAGGTGGGCTCGTCGTCCCCCGAAAACAATCGCCGAGATCGGCACGCCGTGGTGATGCTCGGTGCGGAACGAGTGCGATGGGCACTGGCTCAGCGGGGCGGTGAACCGGGCGTTGGGATGCGCGCCGGGAATCGGCTTGCCCTTTTCGTCCTTCATGTCCGAGGTCCAGGGATCGCCTTTCCAGTCGATGCCGCTCTTCGGTGGATCTCCGTCCAGACCCTCCCACCAGATATTGCCTCCCTCGCGGAAAAGCACATTGGTGAAAATCGTGTTGCGCCGTACCGTGGCCAAGGCGTTCGGATTGGTGATCGAGTTCGTACCCGGAGCCACCCCGAAGAAGCCCGCCTCCGGGTTGATGGCCCAGAGCATCCCGTCGGTATCGACGCGCATCCAGGCGATATCGTCGCCCACCGTCCAGATACGGTAGCCCTTGCGGGTCAAGCCTTCCGGGGGGACCAGCATGGCCAGGTTGGTCTTGCCGCACGCGCTGGGGAACGCGGCGGCCACGTACTCGATCCGCCCGGCGGGATTTTCCACGCCGAGGATCAGCATGTGTTCGGCCAGCCAGCCCTCGCGTTGGGCCTGCCAGGACGCCAGCCGCAGGGCCATGCATTTCTTGCTCAGCAGCACGTTGCCGCCGTAGCCCGACCCCACGCTCCAGATCGTGTTGTCCTCGGGGAAGTGCAGGATCAGCCGGCGCTCGACATCCAGTTCGGCCTTACCATGCAGACAGCGAGTGAATTCGCCGTCCGTACCCAGTTGCTCCAAAACCTCTTTGCCGCAACGTACCATAATGAGCATGTTCAACACGACGTAGATGCTGTCGGTGAGCTCCACGCCGATCTTGGAAAAGACGGACCCGACCGGTCCCAGCGAGAAGGGGATCACGTACATTTTTCGTCCGCGCATCGAGCCTTTGAAAATCTCGCCCGCCTTACGATAACCCTCGGCCGGCGCCATCCAGTTGTTCGTCGGACCGGCATCCTCTTTGTCCGACGTGCAGATGTACGTCAGGTGTTCCGTCCGGGCGACGTCGTTCTTGGCCGTCCGGTGATAGTAACAGCCGGGCCACTTTTTCTGGTTCAAGGGGACGATCTCGCCCGTCATCACCGCCTCGTCGCGCAGCTTTTTCCGTTGCTCGTCACTGCCGTCGATCCAGACGATCTGGTCCGGCTGACAGAGGTCGGCGCATTCCTTGATCCAAGCCTGGAGTTTTTTATGCTGGGTCATGAACTTCCCTTTCGTTGGTTCGACATTTGGGTTCGAGCATCCTTTGCCTGTCGGCCGGTCCGCGGGCCAGACCTTCCGGCCCACTCTTGCTTTTCTGTCCGGGCGCAGGGATCAGGTTCATTCGATACCGCATACGCCAAAATATCAGGAGTTTGTGCCTATGTCGGATATGGCGGACTCAGGACGGTCGTTGTTCCCTGCACGCCAGATCGCGAGGATCATAGCCGAAGTGAGATGGGATGACAATAGCCGCGTTTCGATAACCATGGATCATTGATGATTGTTAGGTTGGTGAATTTGCCCGTAAAAACCAAATGTGAAACCCTAACCGACCATTGAACGGAACATGTTCTGTAAGTGTTTATAATACGTGAGGTTATGTGTCATTCTTGAGATACGGCATGGCGGATCATTGAGCCGTCCATCCACCATCGATGACCAAGGTCGCGCCGGTCATGAAGCTGGAAGCTTCCGAGGCGAGGAATACCACCGCCGGTCCGAGTTCGGCCGGTCGGCCCCAGCGGCCGAGAGGGATACGTTGAAGAAACCACTGATTGGCTTCCGGATTGTTTAACACCGGGGTGTTGATTTCGGTTTCAAACGGACCGGGGCATAGGGCGTTGACGCGGATGCCCAACGGCGCCCATTCGAGGGCCATCGTGCGAGTCAATTGGATCAATCCGCCCTTGCTGGACGTATATCCAGGCCGCTCGGCCAGACCGACCATGCCGATCATGCTGGCGACATTAATCACCACCCCGCTTTTTCGTTCGAGCAGATGTCGGCCGACGGATTGGGCGACCAAAAAGGCTCCCACCAGGTTCGTGTCCAGAATTTTCCGGAATTCCTCTTCCGGCTGCTCGATGGTTGGCTTGCGGATGTTGATCCCCGCATTATTAACCAATATATCCAGATGCCCAAAAGCCTCGATGGCCTGACCGGTCATGGTTTCCACGTCGATGCGGTTCGTGATATCGGCCACGAGGGGCACAATCCGTCGGCCGGTCATTGAGGTCAGACGATCCGCCGCCGCCTTGATTGCCGACTCATGGCGGCTGGCGATGGCGACCTCCGCCCCGGCTCGGGCCAGGGCCTCGGCCATCGCGAACCCCAGCCCCTTGCTTCCACCGGTCACCAGAGCGAAACGGCCTTCAAGGGAAAATTCCTTGAGCATAATGTCTCTCCGTGTGTTGCGTGATGGCTTTGCTGTTGACATCGTCAGGTCAGCGAAGGTAAAGGACGCTGCGCCGTTTCCGGACATTCTATCGGTAAATCCACCACGAAACGCGAACCGCGGCCAAGTTCGCTCTCCAGCCGAATCGTGCCACCCAGCATGGTGCACAGCTCCCGGCTGATCGGCAACCCCAGGCCGGTCCCGCTATGCTCACGCGTGACCGATGCATCCAGTTGGTGGAACTTCTCAAAGATGATTTGCCGATGTTCAGGGGCGATGCCCGGCCCGGTGTCCTCGACTACCAGTTGCACCCGCTGCCCGTCTCGCACATGGGCTTGCAGGCCCACCGTCCCGCCTTCCGGCGTGTATTTGACCGCGTTGCTGAGGAGGTTGAAGAGAATCTGCCGGATTTTTCCCGCATCGGAATGCAAAAGCGGCAACTCGTCGTCGAGATGCATTTCCATCGCCAGTTGCTTTTTCTCCGTCAGTGGCCGCATGAAATCATGCAGGGCCTCGCAGACATCACGGAGTGAAAACGTCGTTCGATGCAGTTCAACCTTGCCGGCCTCGATCTTCGCCAAGTCCAGCAGGTCGTTGATGATGTCCAGCAGCATGCGTCCGCTGGTGAGAATATTGCTCGTGAAACGCACGATGCGGGTCTGGTCCGTGATGGGTCCGCTCTGGGCCATGTCCCGCAGCAGGTCGGCGAAGCCGATGATCGAGGTCAGGGGCGTGCGTAATTCGTGGCTGACGTTGGCCAGAAACTCGCTCTTAAGCCGGTTGGATTCGTACAGGGCGACGTTGGTTTCGGCCAGCTCGCCCAACCGGGTATCCAGCGAGCGATTAATGGTCTCCAGTTCGACGCGAGCCCGTTCCAACTGGCCGAGCATGTCGTTAAAGGCATCGGACAGCTCCTCGAATTCGTCGCCGGTGGTCAAATCGGCCCGAACGGAAAACTGGCCGCCGGCGATTTGCTCTACCAGGTCTTTCAGATCCCGTACCGGGGCGAGAATGAATTTATGCAGGATCAAGTAAAAAACGACGATGGCCAAGAAGCCGGCGGACACGCCTGCCAAAACAATCACGATCCGAGCCACGATCAGAGCGTCATCGCTCAGCATTTCCTTGTCGGTTTCCGGGGTTAATCGGATATCGACGATTCCCATCAGAGGACGCCGACCGGAGCCGGAATCCTGACGACGGACGCCCAGCACGTAGCGATAATGCCCCGATTCCCGTTCGGTTTGGGGAATTTCATTGATCGACTCGTCGCGACGCATCCGCTCGACGCACTGTTTCTGAAAGTCGTCCAGCCGCAGGGGGCGTGGTCCCAGGGCCCGAAAGAACTCGGCCGTCAGTCTTTTACTCTGCGTGGCCGCGTTATCCTGAAAGGTGTCGGGAAGCAATCGCCACATATCGACCACCAGCTTCAATTCCAGGGGAAGTTCCAGATGCTGAATGCTTTTCTTGGTGATTTTCGACCATAAGCCGGGTGACGCCTTGCTCGATTCGACTTTTTGCAGGCGAATCAAGCGGGGTTTGGCCTCGGGCAATTTCAGGGTTTTCGCGTTATCGTCCCACCAGCGATTGAGCGCTGCCTGCTGCGCCTTCCAGTCCACGATCGACGGATCCGCCCAAGGTTGCGCCAAAACTCCCAGTTGATAGGCCCGCTGAAAGTTTTTCTGATGAACGAGAGTTTCAATGTAATAAGCGGGGACGAGCAGGGCCGCCGCGATAATCAGGGCAACGGCCAGCCCGAACATTAATTGGCACTTACGGGCCAGCGAGATGTAAAATAGTCCACGGGTCGGCATGGCGGTATTTTAACCGCTGGAACCGCCTTTGGGCACCTGTCGGCTAAAAATGATTTCAACCGGGGGGTGGAGTTTGACGAGGACTCCGTGAAATACCGCAGGCCGGGCCGGTCTTTCGCCAAACCAAGACTTCGGCGCATCCGGCGCGGGGCGGGCACCGGGGCTATCCTGTAAGTCTTGAGGAGGAACTTCGACTATTTTTGGAAAAACGCATCCACGGCGGCCGTAACATACAGGCCGAGCACATCCGTAAGCGTCCCCTCCAATCCGCTGCTGACTTCGTCTCGGATATCTTTCAGGGTAACGCAGTTGGAGGCCAGGCACATCCCCGTGGCCAACACGAAAAACCATCGCCGTACTCTTGACATATAGCTCATTCTCCTACGCTCATGCTCGGCCGCAAGCTTCCGCCGAGGCCGTTAGATAACTTTTCGACGAACAAGCATACCGTTCCCCACGTGTGCGGACAAGTTGCGGCCGTCGTTCGATCCGTGCCCGGGTGGCTCTGAAAATATACGGCATGGACCGTCTCTGGTACGCTCGGAGCCACCTGTATTCTTTAGCGCCGTTTTATCTGAAAATCCGCATCGCCACCGGATAAACCATGAAATAGACAGATTTGTTGGCGCCCTCTTGCATCAATGGCGGCGGGCCTTAGAATCTCGTCGTTTTATGGCGTGATCCCCCTTACGCAAGGGTTTCGCACAGACTTCATTAACAACAGCTTAATTGGAGCAAGGAATCGATGGCCAAGCAGCAGATTGGATTGATCGGACTGGCGGTAATGGGTGAAAACCTGGCCCTGAATATCGAGAGCCGGGGTTATTCGGTTGCGGTTTTCAATCGAACGACCGAAAAGACGGAAAAATTCATGGCCGGCCGGGCCAAGGGCAAGAATTTCGTCGGGGCCAAGACCCTGGAGGAATTCGTGGCCTCCCTGGAACGGCCGCGGCGTATCATCCTCATGGTCAAGGCCGGCAAGGCAGTGGACGATTTCATCGATACCCTGCTGCCGCACCTGGAAAAGGGTGATCTGCTGATCGACGGAGGCAACAGCCACTTCCCCGACACGATTCGGCGGAACAAGGCCCTGGCGGACAAGGGCTTTCTGTATATCGGTACCGGCGTTTCCGGCGGCGAGGAGGGCGCTCTGAAAGGGCCGAGCATCATGCCTGGCGGGCAACGCGAGGCATACGAGCTTGTCGCCCCGATCTTCAAGGCCATCTCGGCCAAGGTCGATAGCGAGCCGTGCTGCACCTACATCGGTCCCGACGGTGCCGGCCACTACGTCAAAATGGTGCATAACGGGATCGAGTACGGCGACATGCAACTTATCTGCGAGGCTTACCATATCATGCACGAGGCCCTCGGGTTGGATGCCAAGGCCCTGCATGAGGTGTTCAAGAAATGGAACGCCGGCGAGCTGAACAGCTATCTGATCGAGATCACCCAGGACATTTTCAAGCGTATCGACGAGGAAACGGGCAAGCCGCTGGTCGAGCTGGTCCTCGACAAGGCCGGGCAGAAGGGCACGGGCAAGTGGACGAGCGTTTCCGCCTTGGACCTTGGCGTCCCCGCCCAGACCATCGCCGAGGCCGTCTTTGCCCGCTGTATTTCCGCGATCAAGGACGAGCGGGTGGCGGCCGGCAAGCTGCTGACCGGCCCCAGCCCCAAGTATACCGGCGACAAGGACAAGTTCATCGACGCCATTTTCGGTGCCTTATACGCCTCGAAAATCTGCTCCTATGCCCAGGGTTTCCAACTTATGCGGGCGGCCGCCGAGGAGTACAAGTGGAAGCTCAACTACGGCGAAATCGCCATGATCTGGCGCGGCGGGTGCATCATCCGGGCGCATTTCCTTAATAGGATCAAGCAAGCCTACGACCGCAAACCGGACCTGGCCAACCTGCTGCTCGATCCTTATTTCAAGGAGATCATCGACAAGAACCAGAGCAACTGGCGGACGGTGGTGGCCACCGCGGCGCAGTTGGGGATTCCGGTCCCGGCCTTCTCCTCGGCCCTGGCCTACTATGACAGCTATCGCAGTGCCCGTCTGCCGGCCAACCTCCTGCAGGCCCAGCGCGACTACTTCGGCGCCCACACCTACGAGCGCACCGACAAGCCGGGCATCTTCCATAGTGAATGGGTATAGGGTGGCCCGGTGAACGGTAACTACCCGCCTTGTTGCCGTCATGGCGGGCGACCCCTCAGCGTTTTTACCGGTGGCATGGAAAAGGAACAAGACTATGAGCACGCGAAACCTTTTCTGTCTGGCGGTTTTGACATGGGGCGAGTTTTTCGGAGTGAACAAGGCATTCGCGGACCCGCAGACCGCCGAGGAGAAAGCGATCCTTGCTCAAGTCGAGCAGATCAACCGCGCCTGGCAGGCGGATAACGGCGAGGAAATCATGCGCACGGTCCTTTCGGACAAAAATTGCACCGTGCTGGTTCCCCGGCCGGAACAATCCATGCCCACGGTGTTGGACAAAGAGGCTTTTTGCGGATTGCTGGGTCAGGCCCTCAAGCAGAATCGCCCCCGCAAGCATGTACACCAGGTGCAAAACATTACGATCATTGGTCCCCTCGCTTACGAGATTGGGGTTACCGAGCACGTGGACCAGAACGGCCAGGGCAGTCATACGCGAATCATGAATGTTTTTGCCAAAGAGGATGTCGGCTGGTGTCTGGTCGTTTCCGCTCCAGCCGATCAGGTCCAACAAGCTTTTGCCGAGGCCGATGCGCATAACGAACAATCCGCGGCACCGGCCGACGAAAAGCTGGACGCCGCACAGACCGCCCAAAGGGAAGAGGCCGTCCGCGGCGAGTTTGGTGGTATCGGGCTGCAACTTAAGGAGTCGAACGGGCAAGTCATTGTTAGCGGGGCGATGCCGGGAACGCCGGCGGAGCGAGCAGGGATAGAGGCCGATTCGACTCTGCTGGCCGTTAATGGTCTCTCCACGCAGGGGATGAAAATAGACGATGCGGTGAAGCTCTTGCGCGGTCCGGCAGGCACCACCGTATCCCTTCGTCTGCGAACGGCGAAGGGGGCGGTAAAAACCGTGGAGCTGGTTCGGGAGCAGATCGTTGTTGGCAAACCGGCGCCCCGCCTGCTGGAGGGATCGATCGGACTGGTGACCATGAGCGGATTTACCCAAGCGACGCCGAACACCCTTCAGGAGGTCGTCAAGGAACTGCAGGATCAGGGTGCCAAAGCCTTGATAGTTGATCTTCGTGGGAACCAGGGTGGCCCGTTGGATGCGATTGATGCGGCCGCCGGTCTCTTTCTGCGTCAGGGCGACGGTTTATGGTTTATGGAAAACAAGGAAGGATCCCGGCAACTGCGCAAGGCGCCTCGTTCCGGCCCTATTACGATGCCGGTGGCCGTCCTGGTGGATAACGATAGCCGAGGAGGCGAATTGCTGGCGGCGGCCTTGAAGCGCAACCGACGGGCGGTGGTCATCGGGCACCACACTTCGGGCAAAACGGCGGGCCGTTCGTTGGTTAAGAATCCTGACGGCAGTTCCACTCTGACCGAAACCACAAAATTTCTCATCACTCCCACCGAACCAATTACCGGCCGTGGCCTGGAACCGGATAAATCCCTCGCCCCGAACGCCGGGCCGGAGGAGTTCATTCAGGCGGCGGTCAGCGAGCTGCAAAAAACGCTCGGTGATAAGAAACAAACCGTTCCACCCGCTGACAAATCCCACACTCCGACGCGTAGACCTTGAGACATATTCGATTGTTGGTCTTTCCCATGAATCGTAATTTGCGCGCAACCTGATGAGGAGGTTGGGTGGTATATTGATCTGCCATGATGACGCAAACCTTACGGATAGGGTAGGAGGCGTAGGACGTGCTATTGCACGCTATCTTTCTGAGCGATTTGACGAACGTCGGTCATGAAGGTTTTTATGTCCGTTTCGTCCGTGTCCCACGCGCACATCAACCTGGCGACACCCAAACCGATATGCGTATAAAAGGACCAACCTCGTGCGTGCAGGGCTTCGATCATTTGAAGAGGCATATCGACAAACACGGCGTTGGACTGAACGGGATATTGGATGGTCAAGCCGGGCACGGTGCGCAATTCCTTTTCCAGCATGGCCGCGCAACGATTGGCGTTGTCCGCGTATTTTCGCCATGTGTCGTTTTTGAGCATGCCGATCCACGGGGCGGAAACAAAACGCATCTTGGAGCAGAGCTGTCCCGCCTGTTTGCAGCGGTATTCGAATTCGAAGGCCAACTCGCGATCAAAGAATACCACCGCCTCGCCCATGGCCAGCCCGTTCTTGACCGCGCCGAGGGATAAGACATCCGCTCCCGCCTCCCATGTGATTTCACGCGGGGCAACGTTTGATGTGGCCAAAGCGTTGAACAACCGGGCACCGTCGATATGCAGCTTTAACCCCAGCCGCCGGGCCAGTTCTCCCACCGCCCGCGTTTCCTCCAACGAATAAACCGTACCGAGTTCAGTCGCCTGGGTTATGCTTACCGCCCGCGGTTTCGGATAATGAACATCCGACCGGCGCCTGACAAGATGTTCGACTTGGGCGAGATTCAGCTTTCCGTCCGCGCCACCGACCGTTAAAACCTTGGTCCCGTGCGAAAAGAATTCGGGGGCCCCGCATTCATCCGTTTCGATATGGGCTCGTTCATGACAGATGAAGCTGTGATAGGGCTTACACAGGGTGGCTACCACCACAGCGTTGGCCGCCGTTCCGTTGAAAGTGAAAAAGATCTCACAATCGCGTTCGAAAAACGCGCGGAGCAGGTCACAGGCCTGAGTAGTCCATGCGTCCTCTCCGTATGAAGGGGCGTGGTCGCGATTGGCCTCGGCCATCGCCGCCCAGGCCTCCGGGCAGATCCCCGCATAGTTATCGCTTGCCAACTGGCGAGTACCCACCGACCGATGAATATTGGATTTGTTCATGTTTCCGCCAACCTCGATCATAAACACTGGCCCTTGCGGATCGGAAACTTTTTAGTATAAAGGTTGTTTTGACCAGCCGCCACGCGCGAGGATCGAGTTTCCGTATTGATCCCGACACACTATTGACCTTATTGTCCTTCGGTAAGGAGTTTCAAGATGCTCATAAAATTCCGCCCCAGATTAGTTCTGTCGCTGATTCTACTGCTTGGTGTAGTGGCTTCCGTTTCCGGCCAACCGCTGGACATCGACCCGACCTATCCCCGGTGGTTCAAATACGGCAAGGATTACCTGGCCCTCTCGGGCAACGGGCTTTGGACACCCATTTCACAGACGGAATATGATCTTGCCGAACACAACGCCCATGCCCGGAAGTGGGGCGCCAACAGCAACCGTGTCGCGCTTACCGCGTTCTGCCATATCGGGCTGTGCCCCTGGGAACGACCCGGCCCCGGCCAGGCCAACGACGGCAAGCCTCGGTTCAATCTCGACCAATTCAACGACGCCTACTGGAAAAGGGCCGTCGCCTATTTCGAAGACGCTAAAAAACAAGGTATCTTCCCCCTCATTCAGGTCTGGGACGAGTGTTCCTGCGAAAGCGCGCCCAGCGGCGAGGAACGCTGGAACAAGAACCCCTTCAATCCGGACAACAATATCAACGATCTTCCCGACCTGCCCCGCGGCGTCGCCGACGGGGACCGGGACAATGCCTTTTACAACGTAAAGAACGAAAAACTCATGCGGTACCAGGACCGCTTCGTCCGCGAGGCCCTTGATCGATTGGGGCGGCTCCCGGTTATCTGGGATGTTGGCAACGAAGTCGGGCTTGATTCGCGCATCGGCGACGACTGGATCCGACATTGGGCGGATTTCTTCAAGGCCTACGAGAAAGAGCATCCCGGCGTGCGTATCCTGTCCACGATCGACTGCAACCTGAACAACGGTTACTACGATCGGATCAATAACTTCGACGTGATCAACGTACACGGCGCGCACGGC
This sequence comes from uncultured Planctomycetales bacterium, assembly GCA_964642815.1. GTDB lineage: Bacteria > Planctomycetota > Phycisphaerae > UBA1845 > PWPN01 > JAAYCU01. Next base: position 19,270 of record CAZXSA010000023.1, read on the forward strand.
CCTCATGCCACGATGCCGTTCCACCTGAAAGGCCAGCCCGACAAAAACCCCGGCGATTCGCGCGTAAACGTCAAGAAACTGCAAGCCGATCTCGAATACTGGTACAACCGTTACAAGAAACCGCTGGTCAACTCGCGGATCACGAGCGATCCGGACCGTAAGCGGGGCATCGACGACCGTCCCGGCAACGCCCTGGAAACCCGCCACATCCTGTGGGGTCATTTCCTCAGTGCCGCCCATTTCATCAGTTTCCGCAACGACGCGGAAAACTCCTGGGCCCCACAGGCCCTGACCACCGAGCGGCAACAGGCGCAATTACGCAAGTTCATCGACGGCTTTGAGTTCTGGAAATGCACCCCGCGCCTTGAGGACATCGTGAAGACTCCGGACGCGGTCGTATTGGCCGAGGCCGGCCGGCAATATACCTTCTACGCTCCCAACGGTCCGCATTTCGGCAACAGCTTCACCGCCGACCTGTCCGGGGCCGAAGGTAAAACCTTCCAGGCCCGCTGGTTCGACCCCCGCGCCGGCGAATTCGGCGAGCCGTTCAAGGTCCAGCCCGGCAAGGAAGTAAAATTTACCCTCCCAAGCGACGAGGATTGGGCGCTGCTGCTGGTCGGCCAATAGTTATCAGCCGGCATGTTCGCGGGTGGCATGGGCAGGCCCTTGTCGCGTTTCAACGGGACAAGGGTTTGCCCGTGTTTATTTGCCGCGGAGTGAAGCATTTGTATCTTCAGGTGGGCCGGGATTTCCTCGTGCCGCTTTTTCGTATGCACTCAATCAAAATTCGATAAGGGTAGCAACTTTACATCGGGGCAATATGCTTTATCATGTCGGCCATGCCGCTTTCCTGGAATGAAATCCGTGCTCGGGCGATTACTTTTACCCGAAACTGGTCCGATGCCACCCGCGAGAAGGCCGAGGCTCAGACCTTCTGGAATGAGTTTTTTGCCGTCTTCGGCGTCCGGCGACGGACCGTCGCCAGCTTTGAAGAGCCGGTTAAAAACCTTAAGGGCGACACCGAGTTTATTGATCTGTTCTGGAAAGGCCGGCTTATTGCCGAGCACAAGTCGCGGGGCAGGGATTTAGCCAAGGCTCATACCCAGGCGGTCGGCTATATCCAGAATCTGAGTCGCGAGGGGCGCGAGGAAGAGGTGCCCCGCTACATCCTTGTTTCCGACTTCGCCCATTTTGCGCTTCACGATTTGGAAGCCGAGAGTCCCGACAAGGAAACCATGCGATTTCCGCTCACCGATTTGCCCGAGCATATCCGAGATTTCGCTTTCATCGCGGGCTACGAGACCCGGCGCGTCGATCCGGAAGACCCGGCCAATGTCCGGGCGGTCGAGCTTCTGGGCAATCTCCATGATCGTCTGGAGGACGTGGGCTATCTTGGCCACGATCTGCAACGGTTCATGGTCCGTATTTTATTCTGCCTATTCGCCGACGATACGGGGATTTTCGAGCCGGACACTTTCAAGCTGTTTATCCAGACCCGTACGCGCGAGGACGGATCGGACCTCGGCCTCCAACTCGCCCGGTTTTTCGCGGTCCTGAATACGCCTCCTGACCGGCGACAGAAGACATTGGATGAGGATTTGGCCGCCTTGCCCTACGTCAATGGCGAATTGTACGCCGAGAGTCTGGCTTTTCCCGAGTTTAACACGGCCATGCGGGTCGCGTTGCTTTCCTGTTGCAACTTCAAATGGGAGCGGATCAGCCCGGCCATTTTCGGTTCTCTTTTTCAGGCGGTCATGCAGCCGCGCCAGCGTCGCCAGATCGGGGCCCACTACACGTCCGAGCGCGATATCCTGAAACTGATTCGTTCGTTGTTCCTGGACGATTTGCGGGCGGAGTTCGACGCGATCAAGACCGACAAGAAAAAGCTGACCGCTTTTCATCGCAAGCTGGCCCAGTTGCGGTTTCTCGATCCGGCCTGCGGCTGCGGTAACTTTCTGGTGATCGGCTACCGCGAGCTGCGCCGGCTCGAAATGGACGTGTTGGCCGCCCGTTTTGGAAAGGAATTGGGCGAAGCCGACATCCGCGCCGAATGTCGGCTTGATGTTTCCAGTATGTACGGCATCGAGATCGAGGAGTGGCCCGTCCGGATCGCCGAGGTCGCCCTGTGGCTCATGGACCACCAGATGAACGCCGAGCTTTTTCAGCGGTTCAGCCGAGTCAAGGCATCCGTTCCGTTAACCAAGTCGCCGCACATCCGCCAGGCGAACGCCTTGCGGATCGACTGGAACGAAATTCTTCCCGCGAACGAATGTGCATACGTGCTTGGAAATCCGCCGTTCGTGGGCGCGAAATTGCAGACTTCCGAGCAGCGCGAGGATATGCGCCATGTTGCGGGAAATGTCGGCAATTTCGGCCTGCTCGACTATGTGACCGGTTGGTACTTCAAGGCGGTTGAGTATGTCCGGGGCACTGCGATTCGAGTTGCCTTCGTCTCGACCAACTCCGTTACGCAGGGTGAGCAAGTTGGGATTCTATGGAATGAACTATTTCACCGGGGCGTCAAAATCCACTTCGGCCATCGGACCTTTACTTGGGAAAGTGAAGCTCGCGGCAAGGCCCACGTGCATGTCGTCGTAGTGGGTTGGGGATTATCCGATGAAGGAGTAACCAAGCGGATTTATGACTACGAGGCCGATTCGGAAAAGGCCGTTGTCTCGATTGTCAGCAGCATTAGCCCATACCTGGTAGATGGTCCAAACTTGGCCATTCTGAATCGTGGTAAACCGCTTTGCGCGGTTCCGGATATTAAAATCGGCAACAAACCTATCGACGATGGCAACTATCTATTTACTCCGGAGGAAAAAGAAGCCTTTGTCTTGGCTGAGCCAGGATCCAGATCATTATTCCGACGGTTTTGGGGTGCCGACGATTACCTCTATTGCTCGCCGCGTTGGTGCTTATGGCTGGCGGACGTTGAACCGGACGTTTTACGAAAGCTCCCGAAAGTGTTGGAACGAGTGAGGAATGTACAACGTTTCCGCAAATCCAGTCGGAGCAAGCCCACTCAGAAACTGGCCATGACTCCGACACGGTTTCACGTTGAATGTGTTCCCAGGAAGCCCTATCTGCTTATTCCACGACATCAATCGGAAAAACGGCATTATTTCCCGATGGGCTACCTTCGGCAGAGTGATCTCGCGGGAGACAGTTGCCTCGTTATGCCGAACGCCACGCTTTATCACTTTGGAGTCTTGTCGTCGGCCATGCACATGGCCTGGGTACGCCAAGTGTGTGGACGAATTAAGTCTGATTATCGTTATTCCGCCAGTTTGGTTTATAACAATTACCCTTGGCCACAGGGTGTGACCGATAAGCAAAAGGCCCGGGTGGAAAAATTCGCCCAGGCGGTACTGGACGCCCGGGCGAAACATCCCGATGCGACACTGGCTGACCTGTATGACCCGTTGGCCATGCCCGCTAATTTGAGCAAGGCTCATGCCAACCTCGATCGCGCGGTGGATGCCTGCTACCGTGCGCAGCCGTTTACCAGCGAGCGTCAGCGTGTGGAATACCTTTTCATGCTTTACGAAAAATTGACGGCACCATTGACCGCTATCCCCAAACGCCTAACCCGCAAGAAAAAGTAAACGATTCGGTTCATTCCAGGGTGACATCCATCGGTTTCCCCAGGGCAATCAGTTCCGTTATGTCAACGATTTGCAACAGACCGAAGCAGAACAGCGACGGTTCCTCGACGGGCTTGACCTTCTTGGCTGGCAGATCCTTTAGCGAACGTTCCATCCGGTGCAGTTCCAGCCGTTCGACGCGACCGGGGTGCAAGGCCGCATGGACCAGGGCCGCCAGCCCCGTTACTCGCCCGTTCGTCACGATCTGTAAGGGCCGACCCGAGTCTCGCGATTCGAGCCAGTCAATCAACGTGTCCAGTTGGGCCACCTGAACGCCCAGCGACCGCCGGTCGGTCATGGCGATCACGTTACCCCAGGTCATGTTGCCATACCGGCCCGGATCGCATTCCCCGGTAAATAAGATATCCACCACAAAGGCGCGGTGATTCCGCTTCAGCGCTTGTGCAACAAGCTCGCTCGCCGTTTCCCGGCCTTTGTCCGCGAGAATAAGCGTATGACCTTCCGAATGGCCAACGGGCACATATTCCACGGTGGGGATCGTCCAATGGCCTCCGACCTTGAACAACCGCGCTCGTCCTTCCACGCCGCCAATCGTCTCGACCTTGACAACCGGCGAGTCGGGCAGTTCCTGGACCTTCATTTTTGCTTCCGGCCTGACCACCTGGCCGAGCCGTGTACGGGTCTTTTCTCGCCACGCCTCGATCGCGGCGGCATCTCCCCCGGGTGGCCGAACCGCGGGCAAATCGCGCATCAACTCGACGGCCAACGAAAGTAAGGTCGCGTTGTTTTCCGGATAAATGATTTCCAGTTCCTTGCGTGGTCGTATCTCGTTCTCCACGTTGATTTCCTGGTCGATCCGCTGATCCGCCGGTACAAAATGCCGATTGATGAACCGATAGAACGCCTCGCGGTTGTCCTTCAGGTAATTGTGCGTGCCCGGGTCTTTGTTGATGTGCAAGGCCAGTTCCGTCTTATCGCCGAACAGCTTGTACAACGGTACCAGTGGTTCGTAAATCGAGGGGACGGCCCGGTAGGCCTGAAAACAGCAATTGTCCTTCTCATTATAAATCAGCAGCAGCGGCCGCGGGGCGATCAGGGCGGTCAGATGCACGTAATCACCGATGGTCAGCATATCCACCGGCAATTGCTCGAAGTCTCCGATATCATTCTTGTTTTCAATCCGCGAGGCCATGCCACTATGCCCGGCTACGGGCGTCGCCAGTTTCACCCGCTCGTCCAGTGCGCTGATGAACACCGTTTGCCACCCGCCGCCGGACAACCCCGTTACCGCGATGCGCTCGGGGTCGGCCGCCGGATGATCGCATAAGATATCCAAGGCCCTTTGCAGGCATAGATAAAAAACCGAGACGCCCGCGCGGCCGCAAAGGTCCAGATACGCGCCATTGTCATGAATGTTATCTTCCCTGTACAACTGCCCCATGAAAATGAATTCCGTACTCAAGGCCAACATGCCGCGCTTGGCCAGGTTGATACATCGGGCCTGTTTGTAGGGGACAAACATGCCCTCTCTCTCATGCCCGTTGGGATTGAGCACGGCCGGCACCTTGCCTTTCAGGTTCATCGGCTCATAGAGCAAAGCCCCGGCCCAGAATCCCGGCACGACCTCGTAGCGGAGTTTGCGGATTACATACCCATCGGCCTGGATGCGGTCTCCCCACGCAACCCGTGTCGGCTGCTTTCGCCACTCGTCCGGCACACCGTGAAAAACCACCGCTTCCAACATGCGCTGGCGCATCGGTCCGGCCTGCGCCGTCCATTCCTCCGCGGATGCCGGAGCTGAGAAAACCGGTACCAGCGACATCAGCCAGCCTTGTATCTCTTTCTCAATCTGATCCCTGCCCAGCAACTGTAGCGTATCCGATTTCTGAGTGCTCTGGGCCAATCCGAATCCAGCCAGCAATAACACGACCGCACCCGTTCTTTGGATTATTTTCACGTTTCTTCTCCTGAAAAGATGTTCGGGTAACGGATAATAATCAGCATTCTTTTAACGGCGAGGCATTGAGGATGCAACATGCAGATAGCGTGTACCAAATTCCTACAGGATTCGGCCCTGAAGGAGTCGTGGATCAAAAAGAAAGCGGCCTGGATACCTGAATAACCAGGCATCCAGACCGCCGGTTGTTAGTCCCTTATTCCGGAGGATGGGAGGTGTTCTACTCGAGCAGGCAACTCCCGTCCTGGAGCCTCAGCAGGTCGCCATTACCGGTCTCATTATCCCAACCAAAACGGTTTTTATTCTGCTGACCGTTTTTGTTCGGGCCGGGGCAATTGTCCCCTGTCCCATCCTGCAACTGGTCCTGAAGCTGAAGACGATCCTGAGTCTGATCCATCACTTGATCGCCGTTTCCGGCCAGCCGAGCCGGGAGCAATTTCGCCAGATCGCCTGACAAAAGACCCACGGAGGCATAATCGCAACCCACCAGGTTACTAAAAAGGGTTACCGCCAACACGGTGATAAACATTTTCCTCAACATCGCTGATCCTCCATTATATGATGACATTTTGTTAACCGGTACGCTTGTCAAGCAACCTCGGTAGCGCTTACACAAGCATTACTCTCGCCTGCTGAGTCATTAAAATGTTTCGGATTATCATATGTTATGGACAAACCAAGTGTCCAGCCCCCGAAGTCATACGCTTCCTTTGTGTGATCGATAATAGAAGTGGAATAAGCAGGGAAGTCGTTCAGTCAGGGGAATCAATTTGCACAGAGAAACCAATTTGTCATTCCACGTATATTCCCAGTCTGAATCAATGGGAACAATCGTTCATTTCCATCCGGATCGCCCCGGCCTCGCAGAGGTCCATGCAGGTCGAGCAGGCGGTACACTTTGCGGGATCGACGCGGGCCTTTTCCATGTCGGTCATGCTTATCGCGCAACAGTGGCCTATGGAGAGGCAGCGGCCGCAGCCCGTGCAGACGGTCTCATCGATGACCGCGTGGGCGTTGAGGATATCGAGTTGGTGAACCGGCCGCATGTGCGGATGAAGCCGGTCGCGCAACTGCCGCCAATCGGAAAGGCCGTGTTCGGCAAGGAAACCGCGAACCTTGCGGATTTCGGCTGGCAGCCAGGCAAAGCCGTATAACATGGTGGCGGTGCAGATGCCGATGAGGTCCGCGCCGCACATGGCCAGACGGATGGCGTCCTCGGCCGAAGCGACGCTGCCCGTACCCAGAATGCAGGGTTCGGGGCCGATGCGTTTGCGCATCTCGAAGATATCGCGCATGCAAAGAGACTGCACGGCCGGGCCGGTGACGCAGGCCAGGCTCATTCCTTGTTGTGCACGAAAGAACCCGCCCGGGTCATTCACATCGAACGGGGGCACCACCAGCCAGCCGCCGGCGTTCGTGACGCCATCGGCGTTAGCCGAAAAGGCCGCGGCCGCAAGGGCGGCCATGTTCACACCCTCGACGGACAATTTCGCAAAGACCGGGATACGACATGCGGATTTGACCGTGGCCGTGATCGTGGCGACGACCTCGGGATCAATCCCGATACTGGCCCCGCTGGTCGGGAGGTTGTCGGCAAGGCCGGCGGAATGTTCCACGTTGAACGACATATTGGGACAGCAGAGGTTAAGTTCGATGGCATGAGCGCCGGCCTGCTCGAACCGCCGGGCCATCGTGGCCCAACCTTCGAGTCCGTCAGGGCCGGCGTAAGCAATATTCGCGAAAAGGATAAGATCATTCGTTCGTTCGCGGGCCTCGCCGATGAGTCGAAGACTCTGCTCCATGTTCAATCGCGTCTCGGCGGTGAACATGTGCATCCCCTCCTTGGCCAGCCATCGATATCGTGGAGGAAGGTTGATGTAGGGCGGCGGGTCCATGGCCAGTTTGATGCTGGCCCCCGCCCAGCCGCATCGCTCGGCTTCGATCAACTGTTCGAGCGTCTTGGTCGTCGGGCCGGAGCCCACGATAAACGGATTACGCAGTTTCAAGCCGCCGGCCTCGATGGGCAGCAAGGTCTGTTCAATAGTGTTCATGATTGAGAACCTGCGCTGGTTATTCATTTGACCGCTCGTCTTTACCCTCGAAGGCAGGAAATGCCCACCACCGGGCCTCCTCGTTGTCCCACATTTTCCACGGTTTCAGGGCCCGTTCCAAGCGGGTTTTGATCAAAGGTTCCTTTGTCCGGGCGATCAAACCTTCCAGGAAAGCGATCTGTTGGGGACGAGCTTCGCTGATCCAGCGGCCGGCCTCGGCCATTTGCTCCGGCGGCTTCACCGCATAGCCGGATTGATAGCCCGCCAAGCCGAAGAGACCCTTCGTCAGTTGTATCTCGTTATCCGCCATCTCCTTGCCCACCTCGCCATAGTAGCGTGTATGGAAATCGCGCACGGCCGCCTCCCATGAAATATCCGGCGACCAGAGGGCGCGGGCGGCCACGTACATGTTGCACGGCGTGTATCCCCACATGTCCGAGCAGGTGCCCTGGGAACCCAAGATATTGAGCAGCCACAGGTCTTGCACGATCACCTGCGCGCCGGGATAGATGAACGGCGGTCTCCAGCAGTGGTAATACTCGTAGATGAAATGGTGTTCGGATTTGGCCATCCAAGTAAGATCGTTGCCCAGAAAGCGTAGATTGGCCGCCGACTTGGGTTCGCCGGCCAGAGGGAAATAACTGTCCCGACGGATGTGGGCCAGGCCGATCAACACGTTGTCCGCGAGCGTCGGGCAACCGTCGGGCATGGCCCGGTCGGCGACGCCGTAAATCAACGGGCTGATCATGACATTCGGGTGGCTTTGGCCGATGGCCTGTGCCACCTGATTGATGAACCGGACGTAGTTGATCACATAAGCCGACTGGACGGCGTCGGCGGGGACGGCCTCGGGCCGTTTGCCCTTGGCCTCGGCCGGGACCAATCCTTGGGTGCATAAGGGGCAGTGACAGAACGGCGTTAAATCCGGATGCCAGAGATCCACGACCTCGATCTCCGGGCAACGATCCAGGAAACGCCGCAGGTTGCGAATCAATTCCTCGGTCATCTCGACATTGGTGAGACAAAGCGAAGGGGGTTGTCGCTCCGCGTCAACGTAGGCAAACCAGTCGGGATGTTCCTTGGCGTATTCCGGCGGCAGCCAGGTAGGCATGGTATGCCCGCCGAAAATCAGATGCAGCCCGCGTTTGCGTAGTTCCGGCACAACCCGGTCACGACGCTCGTACCAGAGTTTCGGCTCGCCCATCGCGTTTTCGCAAGGGTGAACCCAGTTCATGCGATTTTTCGCGAGCCAGTCCACAAGCGCAATACTTTGGGCCACGCTCATCAGCGGATAGTCCAGCATCATCCGGTATGGAAACGCTGGGGTAGTATCCGTGTTCATCGCCGCAATCGATACCGTGGCTCGCCGGGGAACCGTGTCGTCACCGGGGACGCACCATCCGCAGCCCAGTCGTTCCAGCAGATCGTACGTCGCGAACAGCGTGGCCCGAGATGATGCCCCGATCAGTTCGATGCGTTGGTCATTCACCTGAATCCGGTAGCGATCTTTACTCACCGCTGGCGAGGCGGCGGCGCTCTCGACAAGGGTCGTATCTACGGTCAGGATAATCGCCGGTCGCCCCAAGGCATCCGGGACGATGGGCAACGTCGCACCGTTCATGGCCTGGATGTAGCGTTGCAGTTCCCTGGCGGCGAACGACACCGGCTCGGCCGGTTCCTTTTCACCCACCATAATGCTGGTCTGACTTTGGCCATCCGCCGCGATTATGAATTCGGCCGCCATGGACCGGTCCGCGAAACCGAGAATCATTAGAACAGCAGCGACAATGGGTCTTTTCATGGGTATTCCCTTCATCCGCGTATTTCGTACGACCTCGTTACCCGTATCCCGCGTCCCCAGTATAGCTTCGTTCAGTATATCCTCAATAATGACGCCGCGCGGTGTTCAAAGCATTACGGAAGCGCATTATTGAGAGAATAAAATCCCTCGGATGCGTCTTGCGCCGCCGAGGCGCTTGGGGTATGATATCCGCTTTGTGAATGCATAAAAGAAGGAGCAAGTCATGATGAGTCGGATGGTTATCAGTGTATTGTTGCTTGGGTCATGGGTGCCGGCGTTTGCGGACGCGATCACGACGGAGGCGTTGTTGGATGAGATGACCGATTTGGCGCGTCTGTGCGAATTGCCAGAGCCGTTTTATATCACCCGGCAGTTTTCAAGTTACGATCGGAATTCGAAGTCGCCCACGCAGGACTGGTTCGCTAACGGAGATTGCGGACAATTTATAAGAGTCGAGCAGGTTGACGGACGGAAAGAGCATGTCCTGATGGATACCGACGGACCCGGAGTGGTGGTGCGGATTTGGTCGGCCGATCCGAAGGGCACGTTACGGTTTTACATCGACGGGGCGGCCGAGCCGACGCTGGCGGCGGACATGGAGGATCTGCTGGGCGGAAGGCATCCCTGTTTGCCCGTTCCGCTGGCCGGCGAACGAGCCCGCGGCTGGAACCTTTATTTCCCCATCCCCTACGCGAAACACTGTAAAATCACCAGCGATGCCGGTGGCTTCTATTATCACGTGAATTATCGCACATACGGAGAGGACGTTGCCGTACGGAGTTTTACGGCCGCCGACCTCGAGCGCCTCGCCGGGCGGATCAAGGAAATCGCAGGCCGGCTGGCCGACCCGCGATCGGCGGGGCGGGCGTCCGCTGATGGCGAAAAACATGCATTTAGTGTCTCCATACCCGCCGGCGGCGAGGCGGTCCTTGGCCAACTGACCGGCCCACGAATGATCCATGAGTATGTTACCCGGATTTCGGCGGATGATACCATCGCGGCCGCGCGCGGTATCGTGTTGGCGATGGACTTTGACGGCGGGCAACGCGTTGAGTGCCCGCTTGGCGACTTTTTCGGCACGGCGCCGGGATTGAATCCGTACACCTCGCTTCCCTTGGGGGTTACGAAGGGCGATTCGCCTGATCTGTGGTCACACTGGCGTATGCCTTTCGAGAAAACCGCGACGATCCGGGTGAAAAACCTTAGTGGAAAACCGGCGACGCTGGCCGGTCATCTGAATTCATCGTCATACCAATGGGTGGCCGGCCGCTCCCTGTATTTCCATGCGGGCTGGCGGATCGAGAACAACCTGCCGACCCGGCCGTGGATTGACTGGACGCATCTGGCGACGTTCGGCAAGGGGCGGTTTGTCGGTGGCATGCTCCATATCCAGAATCCGGACCGGAACTGGTGGGGCGAGGGCGACGAAAAGATTTATCTTGACGAAGAGACTTTTCCGAGCACGTTCGGCACCGGTTCGGAGGATTATTATGGCTACGCCTGGTGCTGCCCGGAA
>CAZXSA010000024.1:0-30127 GCA_964642815.1 uncultured Planctomycetales bacterium
ACATCTTTGTCCATTACACCAGCATCGAGGGCGAGGGCTTCCGTAGCCTCAAGGAAGGTCAACCGGTCGAATTTGAATTAGTCGAATCGGAAAAGGGCTTGCAGGCCTTTCATGTCCGGCCCTGCAAGGTGGAAACCGTCAGCTAATTCGGATTCGTCCCGAAACCAAAGTTTTTATCCGTTTCCCGCGGGCCGGCGGGGCGGATAGGAATGACCGTCAACAAACAGGACGGTTCAGCGGGTAAGGTGCGGGATCAGGGCACGAGGGGGTGTTTCGTTTCTATTTTTCGTAAGACCACCGTTTGTTCCTTGTTTGTTCATATCTTTCTTCTATAAATCAACCGCATTTTCGGGTTTTAGATTTCCGCATATAATACGGCCGTTTTATGAATCGATGACCGCGAATCGGTTTGGAGACTTATGAGCGAGACGGCGTTTATTCTGATCGTGGATGATGAAGGGGATCGAGCCGAGAGTTGGTCGCGGTTGCTGCGCGAACAGGGGCACGCCTGCCTGGTGGTGCCATCGGGGCGCGAGGCCGTGGCCAGCATGCACGGCCGTCGTCCGGATGTGATCCTCACCACTTCGACGCAAGCCCGTTCCGTGGAGGGTGACGATTGGCTGGCCCAGGCTCAGCGTCTGGCTCCCGACGCACAAGCCGTCCTCTTGCTCACCGACGAGGAGGATCAGGCCGACCTTGCCGCCCGTTTCGGTCAAGCGGTACGGATTCTCGGTGACGGCCGGCATCCGCCGGATCCCGGCGAATTGCTCAGGCCGATTTCCGATGCCGCGGAGCAGGCTCGGCGTAACCGCGATCACCGAGTTCTCGCCGAGCAGGTGAAAAAACAAGTCGAGTTTGAAGGGCTCATTACCGGCAATGAGCAGATGGTCCGTCTGATTAAGATGATTCGCCGGGTGGCCGACAGCAAACTCACCGTGTTGATCCTCGGGCAATCGGGCACGGGCAAGGAACTGGTTGCCCAAGCCGTCCATCGCCATTCGCCCCGAAGGGATAAATCCTATCGGGCCATCAATTGCGCGGGCCTGAACGAGAACCTTCTGGAAAGCGAATTGTTCGGGCACGTTAAAGGCGCATTCACCGGGGCCGTCGCCGATCGCAAGGGTCTATTCGAGGTGGTCGATGGCGGTACGCTGTTTCTGGACGAGGTGGGCGACATGCCCTTGCCCATGCAGGCCAAGCTGTTGCGTACGTTGGAGAACGGGGAGATTATTCCCGTGGGCTCCAACGATATCCGCAAGGTCGACGTGCGGGTGGTGGCCGCCACCCGTCAGGATATTCGCGCGATGGTCGAGGAGGGCAGATTCCGCGACGACCTGTTCTATCGCCTCAATCAGGCCATGATTCGCATCCCGCCGCTGCGCGAGCGACGCGAGGATATTCCTTTGCTGATCGATCATTTTCTGAAGGAGGCGGCCCGGCTGCACGGCAAAACGGTCGACACGATCAGTCCGGAAACCGTTCGTCGCCTGGGGGGTTATTCCTGGCCGGGCAACGCCCGCGAACTGAAAAGCGTAATCAATCAAATGGTAGTGCTTTCCGACCGACGGGAGTTGGATGTGGACGACTTGCCGGAGTACCTGCGCGGCAGCACGGATATCGTTCTGGCCGCCGCCCCCAGCACCGCCGGCCTGACCATGGAGCAGATGGAAAAGATTCACATCGCCAACACGCTTAAGCTGACCGGCGGCAACCGCGAGAAGACGGCCAAGATGCTGGGGATCGGCGCGCGAACTCTCTACCGCAAGCTGCGGGAATTCGGTCTGTAATAACCGAAGACAGACGCCTGCCGGAGGTACGCCGGATAATCCCGATCCGCGTTTCCGCTATTTGTCCTTGTCGGCGGCCGGTTTCTTCGTTGGGTTATCCCGCGAATCCGTGATCGGCCAAACTTGCAGATTATCGAACGAACTGCTGGCGTCCGCCTTCGTCCAAAGTCCGATCATCCCGGCGTCCTTGAACGCGTCGTCCTTGATTTCAAGCCACTTCTTGCCGTCGCAGTAGCAAGCGATGTCATTACCCACCATCCTCACCCGAAGCGTGAACCATTGGCCCGTCGGGGTCTCGAAATCCGCGGATTGGAGCATGGTACGCTTGCCATTGACGACCTTGTAGACGCGGTAGTTGTTCTCCAGGGGGTTGATTCGGCAGACGTAGTAGTTGTTTTCATCCTGGCATCGCCAGATGAGACCGCCGCCCTGGTCGTCCTGGCCGGTGTTACCGCGGACCTTGACCATCAGATTGAGATTCTTGTACACGGCCTTCTCGATGAGCGTCAGGTTGTAAGTGGCGTTGCCGTTTAAGCTCTTGACGTTCAGGACGTTGGGCTTGCTCATGGCGTCGGTATCGGGTTCGATCGTCCATTTGGCCAGTTCTTTGGTCGGATTATTTTGCCGCACAACCCAGCCCGACGGTAATGTCGCGGCCGGATCCTTGTCGAAATTCCAGCGCAGACCGGCGGTCTTTTCGATCTCCTCCTTCTGAACGTTGAGCACCTTCCCGTCCAATGCATCGATTTCAACCTCGAAACGTTGCTCGCCGGCAATCATGGTGATCTCGTACTGTGCCTGGCTGTCCTCGATTTGTAGTTCGGCCCTGAACGGTTTGCCGTCTTTCACCTCCCTCGCCGCGATCTCGATGGCCTGGCTCATGGTGATCCTGGCCTTGCCGACCAAATCCTGAAGTCGGGCAAGCTCGGACACTTGTTCGCGCTGGGCCGTGACCGATGTCGCCAGGAATGCCAAAACGCTGAAAACGCTCGCCCATCGTCCTGCCTTCATGTACTTCTCCTCGTAAACAGTATTTCCATCGTTCGTTTCAGGGGGTGCATACTTTCGGGGTTTTGCCGTCCGATCCGCGCTCCTTTTTCCATTGAGCGACGATTTGTCCGGCCTTGGTCGTGGTCATATCGTACCATGTCGGATCGTCAACCCGACGAACCAGAGTATTCTTCTCGTAGAAGCCGCTTTCCGCCTTCGGGAGCGGCCGACCGCACGCCCGTCCCTCCGCCCGGGCCGCGCGAACGTCCTCCATAAGTTGCTTGTATTCCGGGGTGTAAGTCTCCAGGTATGCGATCCGCCTTTTCTTGGGGTCAGCGCATTCGCCCTCGGCGGCCACGACGATGGCCCGCGCGCCGTCGTTTGTTTTGCCGCCGATTCCCCGGTGAGGCGGGATGGTCTCGCGCGGTACCTTATACAACTCACCCTCGCTTTCGTCGTAATACCAGGTTTGCAGGCCTTCCTCGCCGGTGGCGGTGAAGGCGCGTATGTTGGAGATGGCCAGGGTTGCCGCGATTACCAACAAGGCGGCCACGGAGGTTACCTGGATAATGGTTTTTGTTTTCGAGGTCATGTATTTGTCCAACGATCGACAGGTCAAGGCACGTTCTCCGTCGAAAGCATAAAATGATAATCCGGCCTGAACGACCACCAACATTCGTTCTGATTGCAGGGGATATCATTCGCGTTCAAATTGACCACGTGGCCGTCGGCGAAGGCATAGTTGGCCTTTTTGCCGTGACGCTGACAGCCATAATGGTTGTCTATCAAACGATTGAATCCCGCGGCGCATTGGCTGCCGTCCGTCGCTTGCGGCCTGATCCACCATCCGAGGTCGTCGCCGTATTTCGTGACCAGACCGTCGTAGCCGGCGCCATCGCCGAACCAGATCATCCGCGAGGGGCACTTGATCTGGGCGATTTTTCTCAGTCCATCGGCATAACCCGACTCGATGGCCCGTCCAAAGGGCATCGATTTCGGCAGATGTGCTTGTTTCTTTCCGATCCAGTGCACTCCAGAGATGCCGATGCCGCCGAAATTCCACCGTTCCAGAGGATGTTTGATTCCGTAAATAACGGGATATCGTTCCCGGTCGGTGGTGGTGGGGCCGTTAAGGGATAAAGTGCGACGCTCGTCGGCCTCGGAGTACCCGTCCGAATAGATATACATGCGCTCGGCCGGGCAATCGAATATATGCTGATTCCGCCCGGCATAAGGGAACAGGATGACCCGAAACGTGACTTCGACACGGTTGCTGTCGGTCGATGACGGCCACCAATCCTCGATCGGGTTCAACCATTCTCTGTTGGCGGTGGTGTAGGCCGTCGCCGCGACAGCCAACTGCTGTTGGTTCGACGCGCAAACAACCGTCCGGGCGGCCTCGCGGGCCTTGCTCAACGAAGGCAGCAGTATGGACACCAGCAGGGAGGTGATCGAAACGACGACGAGCACCTCGATCAGGGTGAACGCTTTCCGGCCACGAACAGCCTTGACGGCCGAGAGAAATAGGCATGTCGATGTTAGCACATCATTCTCCAAATCCGACCTTACTCTGAATCCGCCGCAAATCCTTGTCGTTACTTGCCTCTTAAACAGGGCGGCGAGGATAACTTTCTCGCAACCGCATGAACGTATGCGGCAGTGCCCCTTTTTTATTTCGTTGTTGATGGATATTTCTTACACCTTTCGAGATTTTTCATGAGACGATAATCCGTCACGAATGTGTGTTGGCCGTCTTTCTGAACGTAATCTCCAATTCGGGGGACTACTTAATTGGTTTGTTTTTTGGGTTTTCGGCCTGGTTTTCGAGGGTTAAGGACGCGGTTGAGGAGGAGCTCGATCCGCTCGATGAAACTCGGGTTTCCCAAGGGACGGCGAATTCGGGGGACACCACGAAGAAAGTTGATAGTAGTGAGGGGAAAGGGGACAGCGAACAGCAGTCAGCAATTCCGCCACGGCCAGCCCAGGCGAAGCAGGCGGGTAAACTGCTTCGGGCTGGTAATGCGTTTCCCTCGCCGGCGCCGCGGGCTGGTGGAGATTTGCCTTATCCGGGTTAGGTTTCTCTTAGCCCGAGGGCCACGGGCAGTCTAGCCGCGCGAATGGCCGGAAACAATCCGCCGATCAGGCCGATGGCTACCGCCCAGGCAATGGCCCCGACCAGAAGCCGGGGGGTGACCGTGAAAGCGAACGCCACCTGGCTGAAAGTCTGCCAATTAATCGTGGCCGCCTGGAATCCGTCAAAAGCGAAGTAAGCCGCGGCCGCTCCGACCCCGCCGCCGATCACGGCTAAAACCAGCGATTCGAGCACCACCGACAGGATGATCGGACTGGCCCCGAAGCCCAGGGCCCGTAACGTGGCGATCTCGCGCGTGCGGGAGGCCACCGCGTTGTACATGGTGTTCAACGCGCCGAAAAGCGCGCCCAAGGCCATCAATCCCGCGATGAATACTCCGAAGTTCTTGATAAAGCTGGTCAGCATACTGGATTGATCGGCAAGGAATTCCGCGAGGGTAAGGGCCTTGACCTTGAGTTGTGGGTTGGTGGTCAGGGCATCCTTGAATCGCGGAAACGCTTGCGGGGAGCTCAGCTTAACGTAAACGGATTGAAACGTGTCGCCGCGATGAAACGCGGGTTGCAGGACCGCCGCGTCGGTCCAGATCTCCGATTCGGCCGCGCCGCCACCGCCGGAGAATATACCCACCACATCCCAATCGGTTTGTCCGATGCTGATCTTTCGCCCCAAATCCAACCCGGCGAAGGCCCGGCTCGCGCCTATCCCGACAATGGCCTCGTTACGCCCGGCCTCGAACATTCGACCCTGGACCATCCGGATATCGCCACGCAAGGCGAGGCCCGCCTGGCCCACGCCGCGTAGCGGCACATTGGCGTCGGTGCCGGTGGACCGTTTGGGGAAATTGACGATCACGAAGAGTTCGGCCGAGGCGAGCGGTCCGTCGGTCGTCCGGGCGATCCCGGGCGCGTCGGCGATCAGGCGGACCTCCTCGCGTGACAGGCCGCTGGTCATCTCGCTGTCCGTGCCGCTGCGCAGGACGATGGCGATGTCCTCGGGTCCGGAGGCCGCCATGGCCGCGCGAAAACCTTCGGCGATGGAGAGTACGCCGACAAACACCGCGACGACGCCTCCGATG
Organism: uncultured Planctomycetales bacterium; assembly: GCA_964642815.1. Taxonomy (GTDB): domain Bacteria; phylum Planctomycetota; class Phycisphaerae; order UBA1845; family PWPN01; genus JAAYCU01. Next base: position 5,945 of record CAZXSA010000024.1, read on the forward strand.
CCGACGGCCGCGGCGATGGCCGAGCCTTTCCGCTCGGGAAGAGTGCATATACTGAAGAAGGTCAAAGAGCAGATTTGCGATAACCAATTGATCACGCGTGCCTCCTCAAGGCCACCGCGATTTGGAGTCGCATAGCCTGAATCGCCGGCAGAATACCGGCCACGATGCCCAGACCGAAAACCAGACCCACGCCAAGGAGGATGAATCGGTGAGGCAGGTAAAATACCGGAAGGATGGTCGGCACCGGGCTGCCGCGCGAGGTCACCAACCAGGTTGCACCCAGTCCCGCCAGCCCACCGACCGCCGCGACCAGACACGACTCCGCCAGCACCAGGGCGAGAACGAGTTCATTGGTGAAGCCGAGTCCCTTGAGTACGCCCAGCTCCTCGGTCCGTTCGCGTACCGCCTGGGCCATGGTATTACCCGCCACCAACAGGATGGTAAAAAACACCGCGCTGAGGATCGCGATCAGGATCGTACCGATACTGCCGATTTGCTGCACGAAGCCCTGGGCAAACGCTCCTTCCGGCTCGGTCTTGGTTTCGTAAGGCGAGTTGGCGAATTCGGCGTCGATAGCCTGGGCCGTTTCCGCCGCCTGGTCCGGATCCTTGATCCGCACCATGTACCATCCAACCAAGCCCTCGCCGAAGGAACGCCCCTCGTCGAAGTAATCGTAGCGGAAGAAGAGCATGGTCGTGTCCGTATTTTTGTTGGCTCCCTCGTAGATTCCGACGATGTCGAATTCCCAGGCACCGCCGTCCTTGTACGGCCAGATCGGCGTGGTTAGCGGTACTCGATCGCCGATTTTCCAGTGAAATCGATCCGCCAGGAGCCGCCCGACAATCGCCCCGGTACGCGTTTTAAGCCAGGCCTGCCTCTGCTCCTCGGGCAGCGCGTATTCGGGATGGATCGCCAGAAACCGCTCGGGGGGGACCGGAAAGCTGCCGAAAAAGTTCTTCGGCTCGTTTTGGTAGATGCCGTTAAACCAGGTCCAATGAACCGAGTCGGCGACGCCGGGAATCCGCTCGATGCGCGGGCCGTATGAGGCCGGTAGATTCATGATTAGTGAGACCTTGTGACGCACGACGAGACGATCGGCGCCGGCCATGTTAATGCCGGCCGCGAAAGATTCCCGGATGGTGCAGAGAAGCCCGAACAACACGAAGGCAACGAAGATCGAGAGCATGGTCAGTAGCGTACGCAGCTTCTTGCGCTTGAGGTTACTCCACACGAGATAAAGGAATTTCATTGGGGTTTCTCCGTGGAGAGCTGACCTTTGTCCAGATACACGGTTCGGGTGGCCCGCGCGGAGGCGTGCGGGTCGTGCGTGACCATGATGATCGTCTTGCCGTGCTCGCGATTCAAGGCTTGCAGCAGGGCCAGTATCTCGTCACCGGATTTACGGTCCAGATCGCCGGTGGGCTCGTCGCATAGCAGCAGCGTTGGGTCGGTGACGATGGCCCGGGCGATACCGGTGCGCTGCTGCTCGCCGCCGGACAGGTGCCGAGGGTGGTGCCGGCTGCGATGCGAAAGCCCGACCACTTTCAGGGCGGCCTCGACGTGTTGGCGGCGCTCCGCCTTCGACAGATGGGTCAGCAGGAGCGGCAGCTCGACGTTTCGCTCGGCGGTCAGGACCGGAAGCAGGTTGTAGAACTGGAACACGAGTCCCACGTGTCGGGCGCGCCAGGCGGCGAGTTGCCGACTGGACATCCGGTCGATGCATTCACCGGCGATTTCGACCGAACCGGCGGTAGGGCGGTCCAACCCGCCGATGAGATTGAGCAACGTGGATTTGCCGGACCCCGACGGTCCCATCAGTGCCAGAAACTCTCCCCGCGGCACCTGGAGGTTCAGCCCCGACAGCACGTGGATCTGCTCATCCCCGCGGCGGAAGGTCTTTTCCACATTCCGCACGTTCACCAGTACTCCGTTGCCCGTACTCATTACTTAATCTCCGTCACCTTGGCCCCATCGACCAGGTCGTCCGGTCCATCCACTACGATTCGATCCCCGCCGCTGATGCCCGCGGCGACGGCCACCTGGTCCCCGATGACGTCGCCCAGCGTGATCGCCCGACGTTCAAGGCGCCCGTCGCGAACCAGCCACACGATGTCCCGCCCGTCGCGTTGTCGAACGGCCGTTTTCGGAATGGTGACACGCCGCTGGGCCGTGACGGTTTCGCCCGCGCTTTGGAACGCCACTTTCACGCTCATGTCTGGAAGAATGCGCGGATCCATCTTCTCGAATCCCACCCGCACCTTGACGGTGGCCTTCTGTCGATCGGCGGCGGGGATAATCGCGATCACTTTCGCGGGTATCCGCCAGTTCGGATACGAATCGAGCGTGGCCTCCACCGGCTGGCCCGGCTCGACCCGGTTGATGTAACTCTCATTGACATCCACCTCGATCTCCAGGGAACTCATGTCCACGATCGTGCAGATGCCGGTCCGGGTGAAACCGCCGACGGACAACGGCGAGATCATTTCGCCCGGTTGGGCGTTTTTCGTCGTTACAATCCCGTCGAACGGCGCGCGGATGATCGTATCATCCACCTCTTGTTCCCAGAGGATGACCTGGTGTTCGCTCACCGTGATTTCGGCGGTTTGCCGATCCAGCTTGGCCTGCAGGGCCTTCACGTCGGTCCTGGCTCGATCCAGTTCCACGGGATTGGCGGCATTTTCGACGGCCAGTTTGGAAATACGCCGCAGTTCGCTTTCGGCGAATTCCAGATTGGCCTTGGTCTCGCCCAGCGCGCTGCGGGTTGATTCCAACTGAGCTTTGGCCAACCGAAGGTTTTTCTCCACATTGGACGAATCAATCCGGGCCAGCACCTGGCCGGCCTTTACTTTCATTCCCTCTTCCACGAGGGTCTCGACAACCTTGCCGGTCACCTTGGAGGAAACGGTTGCCTGCCGTCGGGCGGTTACGTAGCCGGAGGCGTTGAGGAGCGTTTTATCGTTTCCCGAGGTGCTTTCCTGGACCACGATGGTTCGCACGGCCGGCGGGCGCGGACGATTCAACCACGCGATCACACCAACGACCAGGGCCGCAGCAATCAGTCCGAACGCCATTAATCCATAGGGAGGTCTTCTCCGTGGCGCGCTGGTCCGGTCGATTCGTAGCGCATCGAGGGTGGTTTTGTCCGGATTCATCGTTTCAGGAAGCTCCGTGTCTGTAAAAGCGTCCCCTGTGTAAACGCACCATATTATACCGAAGGGAACAATTTCGATAGATGCGCGTTTTTGTCGGGTGTATCCAAAGAAAGGTGCATGGGGAATTGTGAATTATTTGTGAACCTACTCGTTCTGCTCCACGGCCTTAGAAGCACGGGCAGGCCCTCGTCCCGCTGCTACCGGCGGAGTTGTCGGCCGCGGGTCAAGGTTCACGTTGGTTGGTTCTTCCTTGGTTTGTCCGCCTTTTTCGGTGCCGGCCGCTCGGGCGCCTCGCCGGGCTTGTCCGCGTAGTCCGGGACGACATACCCGGTGATCTTGACCTGCCGCTCGAACTCGTCGTTCATTTTCGTCCATAAGTCATGATACCGCGGGTCGCCGACGAGGTTCTTCGTCTCGTAGGGATCGTTCGCCAGATCAAATAACTCCGTCCACTCCTCGTGGCCGGGGTACTTGATAAGCTTGGCGGTTTCGGTGCGAACGGCGACCACCGATGGTATCTGGGGGTATTGATTCTCCAGGAAATATTCCGCGAGAAACGCCTTTCGCCAATCCGCCTTTTGACCCGTCAGCAGCGGTAGCCAGCTTCGGCCTTGCATATCGCTCGGTACGGCCACTCCCGCGAGTTCAAGTAAGGTCGGGGCCAGATCGATATTCAGGACCATTTCGTCGAGAACCTTGCCCCTCGGGGCCAGCTTGGGATATCGAATGATCAGTGGGATACGCAGGGATTCGTCATACGCGGTACGTTTGTCGCCCAGGCCGTGCTCGCCTCGGTAATACCCGTTATCACTGGCGAAAACGACCACGGTGTTCTCGGCCAGACCGAGGTCGTCGAGTGCCGCGAGCAGCCGTCCGAGATTATCGTCCGCCGTTGAAACGCTGCGGAGGTAATCGAGAAGCCCCTTATTTCTCTGGTTGGCGGCCGGGCGGGAGGCCGCGTCCTCCTTCTTTTTCTGCTCGTCACGAGCAGGCTGGTAGATGGCGCGGACATCCAGATTGGGGACAGGCCGAACAACGGCGTTGGCGAAGCGGTCCTTAGCCCGTTCCGGTAAGTCATACGGGCCATGACAGGCCTTGTAGCCCACGACCAAGGAGAAAGGCCGGTCGCGATGCTTTTTCATGAATTCGATGGCATAGTCGGTCGAGACATCATCAACCCACCCGCTGGTCGGTGTGACCTGGCCGTTGATCTCGAACGGGCAGTCGAAGTACCTGCCCTGACCGACAAAACTCGCGGAATAATCGAAACCCGGGCGCTGGCCGCGCTGCTGGTCCATATGCCACTTGCCGATGTAGGCCGTCGTATAGCCCGCCGTACGCAGCAGGCTGGCGTGGGTGACGTTATCTTCGGGGAAGGGTGTAGAATTATTGGCGACCCCGTTCAGGTGATTGTATCGACCGGTGAGGAACGCCGCGCGACTCGGCGCGCAGAGCGAAAGAGTGACGAACGCGTTACGAAACCGCACGCCCTCGGCCGCCAGGCGGTCCATATTCGGCGTCTGGAACCAGGGGAATCGGGCCCGGTCGCCTTGCTCGCGTTGCACAACCCCCATGGCGTCCCAGCGCTGGTCGTCGGTGTAGACGAACAGGAAATTCGGCTTGCCGTCGGCGGCTCGCGTGGCCGGCGTTGCCGAGACGGCGTCCGGCCGCGTATATCCCTGCTCCCGGGCCGCGGATAGAAACTCCCTCATTTTCGCCGCGATCTCGGTGTTCGCGGCCAAAACATTTTGGGTTTCCGCCGGGTCATCCTTGAGGTTGAATAACTCATCTTCCTTGGGCGTGGCTTTCGCTCCCTTGGCGGTTTGCTTTTGGCCGCTCCTTTTGCGCACCGACTCGAACTCCGGCACATTGGCCCGTTCGATCAGCTTCCAATCGCCCATACGAAGGCCGTAGATGGCATTCCCCGCCTGAACGATGACATGATCGCGTATGGGTTTGCCGGGCTGGGTTTCCGTGAAGGCGCGCAACATATCGAAGCTATCCTCGGCGTTATCCTTCGGCAGCGGCACCTGGAAGATACCGGCCACGGTAGCCAGCACGTCCGTGAGACAGATGACCTGGTCGCTTACCGTGCCGGCGGGAACCCGGCCGGGCCAGCGAACAATGAATGGTTCCCGAAAACCGCCTTCCCATTCCGAGTTCTTGCCGCCGCGCAGCGGCCCGTTGATCGCCAGGCCCGCCTTGATGGCCTCGGATGAACTCCGATTGCCCGGATTAATCACGCCGCCGTTGTCGCTCGTGAAAATAACCAGCGTTTTGTCGGTAAGTTTTAGCTTGTCAAGCTGCTCAAGTATTTGCCCCACGCTCCAATCGAGTTCCTGAATGAAATCGCCGTACTTGCCGTAGGGGCTTCCGGTGAATTGTGGATGGGGCGTGATCGGTTCATGCACCGCGATCGGGGCATAGTACATGAAAAAAGGCCGGTCGTGGTTGGCTTCAATCCACTGGGTGACGCTTTTGGTCAACGTCTCCATGACACGGTCGGGCTCCCACTGTTGTTGGATGCCGGTCGTGGTGTTGTTTGCCGGAACTTTGTTATTACGAATGGCGATGGATTCGCCGGGAATGCGCCCGCTGACTTCCTCATTTTCGATAAGGCTGTGCGGACCGTTGTAGATATTAGCCGCCAGACCATGGTAATAGTCAAAGCCGATATCCCGCGGGCCGGGTCGGAGCGGTTTACTCCAGTCCTTCACGCGTTCGTTGGTCAATCCCAAGTGCCATTTGCCGATGGCCGCCGTCGAGTAACCCTGGCTCTTGCACAATGACGCCAGCGTGAGGCGATTCGTCTCGATGTGCAGGGGCGCATCCACCGGCAACACAAAGCCATCCTTGACGCTTGTGCGCCAGTAATAACGGCCGGTCATCAGCGCGTACCGGGAGGGGGAGCAAAGCGAACTCGGCGCGTACGCCTGGGTGAACCGTCGGCCTTCGCTGGCGAGCCGGTCAAGGTTCGGCGTTTTCAGCTCAGGAGGCGCCCCATGGCAGCCGACGCTGCCCCAGCCGTAATCGTCGGCCAGAATGACGATGATATTCGGCTTGTCCGATGAATCGGAGGCGGATACCGCTGCTACCAGCGCCGATGCAATAAGAAGGGAAAGTAATGTTTTCATAATGCAATTATCCTATGCTTGCATACCTGCAAGTGCAACTTGATCCTGTTTTCAGCGAGGTGTGATTTTGGCGATTACGTAATCTCTATGAGGTCTATCCTGTATTGCGCGGTCAATGGCTCCGTATAGGCCACTGATTCGCTCAACAATTTGACCTATTTTTGTCAACGACATTATCTCCTGGAAACTCTTGCGTGGATGGTTCGCTGTTGCGGAACCGGCGTTACCAGCCCTGCCAGGGATCGAACGAAGTGGCCGAGATGTCGCCCGAGACGCCCTGTGACGGATAGGGGTATGGGGAGACGCTGATCGACAGTCCGTTATATGTGTTCTGATAGCTTTGAAGTTTCTGAGCAATCCAGCTATCCGGCGGCTGGGTTTCACGGTAACTTTCCTGATTGATGACTATGCTGATCGGCGAATTTGAATTCGAGGCCGTTCGGTTATTGCCGTCCCACCAGTTACCGCTTATTTGGCCATGATCGTTGGGGTTGCTCACGATGTAGCGGATGTTGCTCTTGGGCCCGGATCCGGTGAAGCGAGCCACCACTTTGGCCTCGTAGTAGGCGGGGCTGACGCTGTCTACCAGACGCGATCGCGATTCGAACACGACATCAAAGGTGGCGACCACGTTCTGGTAGAACTCGACGAGACACTCCACGGGCGAAGGTACCCAACTTAGTAGTTGCCATTCCCCGTCGACCTCGCAGGCCGGCTCGGCCGTGATACCCAGGGAGGTACCCGGCTGGGTGCCGCGCGAAACCTTGGCACGGTTGGTATCCGGGATCGCCTCGAGCCGAGCAGAGGCGTCTACCCCGGCCGTACCGCCATGAATCAGGCGGCCTTGGCGCGGGTACTGGTGCCAGTACCATTGATACGGTACTCCGAGCGTACCAAGGTTCACCGAGGCGTTGATATCGAGATACAGCTCGCCATTGTCGATCTCAACGCTTGCCTTTGTACGCGATAGGGAACTGGTAAACTGCAGATAGGCGACGCAATGCTTGACGAGCAGGGTATCGGGGATGCTCACCTCGACCAGGCCGATCGCGGGACCGTCAGCACGCACCTCTACGTTCGCTTTTCCATCTTCGTCCGTAAAGGTTTCCAGCGGCTCCACCAGCTTTATGGAGCCGCTGACCAGGCGGAAATGGACGGGTACGTCGGCCGCGTCGTTCCCGTTAGCGTTCTTCACGATGGCCCCAACCTCGCCGCGTGCCCCGGGAGCATGCTGCCCCTGGCCGCGATATAAAACGGAAAGCGAATAGGCGGCGTTTTCGTTACCGATCTGGACGACGCACTTGCCCTCCCTCATATCCGCCACCACCGTGGCCACGACCGTGGCCAGGCCGTTGGTTGTTCCCGACAGTTGGATGGTCGCCTGGCCGTTCGCGTTGCTGGTGGCCGGGTTCGTGCCGATCAGCGAACCCAGTGTCGTGCCGAACTGTACCGGCTTTCCGGCGACGGGCCGACCTGTTGGTGTGGTTGTGTCCCCCGCCTGCCAATAGCGAAGCGTGGCGGTGATGGAGGATTTTTCCCGGCCGTCGGCGGCGATTACGGCCGGATCGGCGGACACGATAATACCATAGTTCATGAGATCGAGAGACACATCATTCTCGCCACAGGCGATCACCACCGTCTCGCTCCGCGAGGCGATGACGTTGCCGCTTGCGTCAAGGGCCTCCGCCGTGAAATTGACTAAGTCGTCAACGCCAAAACCGTAGACCTCCGTGGAACCCCCCGGCGTCAGGGTGAATGGGCCCGGCGCATTGTCGTCATCCGAGACGACTCGGACACTCTTCGTGTCGGCGGGGTAGCGCGTCGCATCGAGTCGTACCCAGCCAAAGCAAATGTCGATCGTTTTGTGGCCGCAGGGGATGTCCACTTCCCTGAACTGTTCGCCGACGACCTGTCCGGCGGTGTTCAGGGCGGTACTCTGGATGGTTATCCTGCCGGCCCAGATATCCGCGCTCCACCCGGCGACTTGCGAAAGGTTCAGCTCCGCGGGCAGCGGCGCATCGAGCAGCGCGTAGGGATACACGAATTCGACGCGCATTCGGGCCAGGGCGTTTGCCCCCGCTGTCGGGTATTCAACCAGGTTCAGTTTGACCGTGGTCTTACAGGTGATGAGGCTGATATCGTTACGGCCGCCATTGAGGGGAATGTTTTGCAGGCCCGAGCCGAGCACCTCGCCGGTAATATCCAGGGCTTTGACGGCGATGGTAGCCTCGCCGGCCGGGAGCCTCAGCGTATCGACGGTGTCCGATACCGCCATGGTGAAGTTGAGACTAAAATCCGGGCAATCGGCATAGGTGACGTCCACCTCCACGTCCGCGGTGTCGTCGGGCACACTGGCCGTATCGACCGTGAAGACACCCCATGCTGGCAAATAGAAGTCTCCGTCCGTACCGGCGATCCGCGCCTGGGTCGCGTTTCCGGCTGGATCCTCGCTGAGGCCGAGACCGGACAACATGAGGTTCGCGTACGCCTGGCTGTCGGTCGTAAAGGCGTTAGCGGCGGTCATGCGCGAGAGCATGCCGAGAACGGCCCGCTGGCCGTCCGTACCCTGAAACGCGCCGTCCCATCCGAACGTAGCCCCGGCGCCCTGTTCGGCGCGTCCGTCGGCCACCGTCCACGAATGGGGGGCAACGAAGTAGACCATGGTGCCGGGCGTAATCCTCATGGACTCCACCAGGCAATCGTCGCGGACATAGATGTCACTGACGAAGCCGCCGCTTTCCGCGGGCGTCTCGCAACGGATCATCCGCCCGGCGTTACGCTCGTCGAGAACATCTCTTAATTCCTCGGGCGTGAGTACCGTGCTGAAGCTGCCTGTCCGACAGCATTGGATGTAATTGTGCCGAACGCCGCTCGCATCGGCGACACAACCTTGACCGATGATGAATATCATGCCGTAACCCTCGGCTTGCGTCAGCGAAAAGGGCGAGAAAGTGCGGTCGCCGGTACCAAATCGAGAGCGCAATTCGATATCCGAGGCCGGCCAGCCTTGGGCGACCAGGGCGTCCTGAAGCTGCTGGACATAATCGTTGGTGCTCGGGTTGCTGATCGCGGCGGTGTTGATAATCAGTACATTTCGCTTGGACGGCGTGTCCTTTCCCGGACAGGCGTATGCGCCTGGAAGCGTTCGGGTTGTCTTGTCGTGGAGGGTCTTACGCGCATTCGACACATCCGCATGAATCATGGCGCGACTTGTATCGGCCAAAGAGGAATCCTCCGAACCGAATACCGACCGGTTCGTATTGAGCAAGGCCACCGACCCGTCGGACATTTCCAGAAAGATGGTGCAACTATCAGCGCCCAGCGTCGCCGAGGATATGCCGGCATAACCGCGCTGCAGTTCGGCGACCAGAGCCGAGGCGGCCGCCGTATCCGAGCCGTTCCCGACGAGCGACAGAAAACGATTGGCGATCTGGCTCAGCGTTAGGTTGTTGGCCTCCGACAGATCGAGCAGGTCGTCGGGATAATCAGGCCCGGGGAGCTCGGTGGGAGCGCATCCGGTAACAAGCATGAAAATCGCCGCCAGAATCGCGGGAACTGATGCAAGTGTGACTCGACGTGTCATGGGTGGCTCCTTTCATCTCGCATCGCGTGCGAAACTGGGACGCACCTACGTGCGAAACGGGGACGCACCTAGTTTTTGGAGCATGTGGCCCTATTCGCCTCGCGCTTGGGTCGGCCCTCGGATCGCATGGTGTGCAGTAGGCCGAGGCGGGCGGCGGTTTTCCGCTGCCAGGCCGCGCTGCCCAGAGGCCGGTTGCGTTCGAGGCTCGTGCGCACCGCCTCGAGTTCGCGGGGCGACATCGGCTCGTTGACCATCTTGACCCAGTTCCGCGGCCGATCCACCGGCCAATCGTGCAGCAATCCCCGCAGTTCCGCCGGCCCTTGCCGACGCGCCCACAGGCTGCCCCATCGCCAATCCTCCGCCCGCTCGACCACCCGGGCCGTCAGCGCATTACGTTCCACGTAGCGGCAGACGGTCAGGAAGTGCTCATCCGTTTGGATGGGAAAGCTCTTGTAGCGCCCCTGGTAGAGGTGGCCGCGGCCGACGGTCTTGTGGGCGACATGCCACCGCATCGCGTGGGTGTGGGCGAGCCAGCGCAAGAACGCCGTCAGCTCGCCGTCCCGACGCGGCCAGAGAACAAAGTGCCAGTGGTTCCGCATGATGCACCAGGCGAGGATCCGCGTCGGGTGCCGCGCGTGCGCCTCGATCAGCACCCGCTCGAACGCCGCATAATCCTCGTCCTTGCGAAACAGCGGCAACCCCGCCACCGCCCGATTCAGGACATGATAAACCCAACCACCCGGTGCGATACGTGCAACTCTTGGCATGACACTCAAGCTACCCGCCGCGGGTCGGCAAGTCAAGAGAATCTAATTGCGTCCCCGTTTCGCACCCCAGGAAAAACGCAACCCCCTTGGGGTTGGTTATGAGGTGTGGGACGGAAACCCAAGGTAGCGGCTACGCCGCAACCTTGGGCTGGTATACGCAATCCCGTTGGGATTGGATAGGCAGGTGGTCTATGTTTCCCAAGTTAGTGACGTAGGGCGGGCTATTGGGCAAGATCCCGCCCTACGTCACTCGGGAATATTCGTGCTCTGCTCTGCGGCGTTAAAAAAACGGGTAAACCCTTGTCCCGCCGTGGCGGAACAAGGGCCTGCCCATGCCACCCTGCCCCAAAATTTCAGATGCACCCGATAAAGCCGCCGTGCGGGCCTGCGAGGTGACGAACCGGCGTGGCCGGTGTTAACATGGGTGCAGGCAGGCCAAAGGGGAGCAGGCGACGCTCTCGATGCCGGCCTTGGATGAGTGCGGCCTATTTGGAATGAGAATCGGTACCATTATTTTTCGCTTTCGCCGGCAGATTCTTGCCCTGTGGCTTGTGGCCATGGCCGCCTTGCTATTCTTTGTTCCCTCGGCGGACCCCACCGCCAGCCTGACGCGCGACCTGCTCCCCGCCGATTCGCCTTATTACCGGGCACTGGATGAATATGCCGAGCGGTTCGGCGACAAGAGCGGAAAGAGCGAGATCGTAATCGTATTCGAAAGGCCGGACACAGCCTTAACGCCGCGCGACCTGCTTGACGCCGAGGAAATCGGTCGGCGGCTGATCGAGCCAGGTGCCGGCGAGGACGCGAGCCTCTTGCGCGATACGACCATTCGCACGCCCCAATCCCTGCAAGTCATGGGGCCCAGGAATCCACTGATCAGCTCCAATCGCCAGGCCGCCATGATTTGCCTTTTCCTGCCTTATAAGGACACCTCGCGTGATGCCGTTCACATGGTCGATCGCGTTCACGCCGTGGTCGACGCCTATCCGCTGGCCGACGGATTGCGCATCGCCATCACCGGCTCGGCCGGATTCTGCCGCGACTACCTTCTGGCCCATGAGCGCAGCCATGACAAGACCCTCACGGTCACGGTGGTTGCGGTCATCATCGTACTGCTCCTGGTGTACCGCGCGCCTCTGGCGGCCGCTATTCCATTAGCGGCCATCGGCATCTTGACCGCCATCACGATCAAAATCACCGTCCTGGGGCAGGGGCTGGGTCTGAGCACTGGAACCGCCGAGCGGCTCTTCATGCTGCTGCTGTTGTTCGGTGCGAGCGTGGATTACTCTCTCCTGTTCATCAGTCGGTACAGGGAGTATCTCGGCGCAGGCCGATTGCCGAAAAAGGCCGCGGTTCTGGCGCTGGACACCAGCCTCGGAGCGATCGTGGCGTCCGCCGCGACGACGGCGGCCGGTCTGGGAACGCTATGCCTGGCACGGTTCGGAATCTTCCGCGATATGGGGCCGGCAATCGTGCTGGCCATGCTGGTGGCCGGAATGGCCTCGATCAGTCTAGTGCCGGCGATGGTGGCGATCCTCGGTCCCAGGCTGTTCTGGCCTCGGCGCGAAGGCCGTGAACAGGCGGCTGCCGGCGCGTCGCGTCAGGATAAGCTCTGGCGATCGTTGGCGGATTATGTTACGCGCCGGCCGACGGTGGTGCTGTTGTTGACCCTGGCGGCCCTGGCATGGCCGGCGTTGCGGGGGGCGACGCTTTCCTGGAGCTACGATGCCCATTCCAGTCTGCCTGCCCGCTATAGCGCCAGTTGCGGGATGGACATCATCCGGCGCCATTGGAGTGTCGGCGAGATTTCGCGGGTCAGGGTTCTGGTGGTCACGCCCCACGCGCAACCGGTGAGCGAGTGGATGTCCACGTCGGCCAGGATCATCTCCAACCTGCGTGGGACGGCCGGCGTGTCCGACATCCACGGGCTGACCGCTCCCCTGGGCCTGAGTGAAAGCGGCCTCGCCAATTTGGCCGCGATCGTGTTGGGCATGGGCAAGGTGGAGTCGCAATTCATCTCGCCGGATCGCAGGGCCATGTGGTTGTCCGCGACATTGGAGCATGCGCCGCAAAGCCCGGAGGCCATGGCCTGCCTCGATCGTATTCGCTCGGCCGTTGAACGAGCTTTCGCCGAGTCCGCATTCCCGGTCGATATTCACCTTTCCGGTGCCACGGTCGAAACCATGGATCTTCGCGACGTGACCCAGAGCGACTTTCGTCGCGTAACCATTCTGTCCCTGTCGGTTATTTTGCTGATCGTCGTGGCGTTGCTGCGTGATGTCCTGCTGTCCTTGTTCATGGTGGCCGCTACGGTGGTGGGCTACCTGGCCACGCTGGGCGTGACCGCCTTGGTTTTTGGCATGCTGGGAAGTGCGGGAATCGACTGGGAGGTACAGGTTTTCCTGTTCATCGTGATGGTGGCCGTGGGTCAGGATTACAATCTCTTCCTTGCCGTGCGGCTGGCTCAGGAGTCCCGCGATCTGGATGTCGCCGCGGCGACAAGCCGTGCCCTTGTGCATACGGGCCGGGTCATCTCCTCCTGCGGCGTGATCATGGCCGTCACCTTGGGAAGCATGGTTGTGGGCGAGATCAAGATGCTTCAGCAACTGGGTTTCGCCCTAGGGTTGGGGATGCTGATCGACACGTTCGTCGTTCGTCCGCTGCTGCTGCCAAGTTTCATTATTCTCTCCCGACGGACCCTCTCCAGGGCCGTCCGATTGCTCCATCCGCCGGTTGAATGATTCTCCAATTGGTTGGATCGGGGAATGTCATTGTTCATATCAACGCTTGAGCATCACATGGGACCGCTGGGTAAGGCCTGACCCTTAAAAACGGCCGAAGACAGGGGAGGCGGGATTCAGGTTGGCTGGTTATAATGGTAGTCAGAGGACCGGCAAGTATGCCGTTGTTCAACAGGAGCGACTGATCATGGACTGGCGATCCCGAATTACTACCGATCTTAACGTCTGCCATGGCAAACCCTGCATCAAGGGTACGCGGGTGATGGTCTCGGTCATCCTGGACAATCTCGCAAGTGGCGAGTCCGCCGAGGATATCGCCCGAGATTACGACCTTACCCAGAACGATATTCTGGCCGCCATCTCCTATGCCGCGGAGTTGGCCAAGGACCGCGTGATTTCCTTCTCCGTGGATGTAGCATGATCGCATTCAAGCTTGATGAGAACCTGCACCCGGATGTGGCTGAGATCCTGAGCGACCACGGCCACGATGTGACGACCGTTTCAAGCCAGCACTTGCGCGGCACGGGTGATGAGCGTCTCATTCAGATATGTCACGAGGAGGGCCGGGCCTTGATGACGCTGGATGTCGGGTTTGCCGACATTCGCCGTTATCCTCCCGAGTCATACTCCGGCATCGTGGTCCTCCGGCTCGCCTCCCAGAGTAAGAAACACGTCCTGCACATCACCCGCCAACTTGCCCCAACGCTTCACCGTGAATCCCTTGCCGGGCGGCTCTGGATCGTCACGGAGCAGGGAATTCGCATCCATGCCCACGAAGATTGATCGCCGAGACGTTCGAGCTTACGTGGGACTGCTGGGGCAGGGATGAAGGAGGCTCGAATGAATGGGCGGAAGCGCCATGTTGTTCGGGCCGACTGCCCTGATGGCAATAATGCATGTCGCATAGTCGTATCCGATTCGCGGAGGGTCGTCTTGATCGTAAGGATACCAACCGAAAAGCTGGCGGGTGTCGACACATGAATAATGGGTAACACAGTAGCTCAACGGAAGAGATAAATGAAAATTGGATTGACCATATTATTCATTGCTGGACTGATCTTCCCGGCATTCAGCGTTTTTACCTGTATTATATGCCTTCTTTATCAGCGGCGGTACAAGATCAATTCCTCTCCAGTGCTTATTCCATTCATTGGGCCACTCTTGCTGACCTGTTGGATTATGCTTGCCCACAAACCGTTATATCTCATTCCAGTTGTCTGGATCGCAGATATTGGAACGCTGCTGTTCCTCGCTGTGTGTCCACGACTGATTGCAGAATGGTGGCGGATTTCTTTTTTTACGCGAATTCTAACGCTTTCTGGGAACCAAGATATCCAAACCGCTATTATCACTCTGCATTCTTCAGGACACTATCTGCTTAAAAAATCATGGGAAAGATCATCCGGACAGCCCGGAATCTTGATGCTCGGTGAACCAGGCACTTATATTCAAATGGATGATTCCTACGAGCTCATTTCATGTCATGGTCTTCACCGCATTCTTCGGAGAATTGACGAAGGAACATATTGTGTTGAAGAAATTCCGCCCGAGAAAAAGGAACTGCGGGACCACTCCCTGAATGGATGGTTACTGAAATCATGATGAAAAGGTGAACAGTTGATTACATTTGAATCCTCCTTACCGCCATCGTAAATGAAACTGAGCATGAGAACGATGAGTTGCAAACGCATTCCCCTCCAACAATAACAAATTGAACACAGTATAGGCTATCCCCGCACCTTGCGATGCAGGCGGCCATGGCCTTTTTTCTTGCGTATTGCAGAGAGGAGATTTCGATGCATGTAAATCCATTCGAAAGCCAGCTTGAACGGCTGGCCAGGACGTTGACCGAGCAATTCGGATTAAAAGTTGCGTGCTGTGGTAAAAGTGCCTTGACCGAGGGCTGGCGAATCGCTTTGCCTTCGTGTCGGAGCCGCTGTATCGAGATTCCCATCTCGATACTTCCCCGCCGGCGAATCCTTTCGCGTATCGTAAGAGGGAAGGGATTCCCAAAACGGGGGACCGAGACAAGAATCTCGGTCCAGCACCTCCACCCGACTTTGAGGAAATGCAGGGTTTTGCCATAGAAACGTTTCGGGTGAGCGTAGCCGGTACCAGGCAAACCGGGATCAAGAAACAGCTAAAGTCGGAGCTAGAGTCACAGCTAGAGTGGAAGCCAGAGTCGCTTGAGCATCGGGTGTCGGAGCTCCTGAGGAATCAGCCTATGGGTATCCATGCGTCCCCTTGCACAAGGGCAAGGGTTGAGGATAATCAGCCGAAGTGATCGCGGTGTTCGTTCCTGGACTGGGAGGAAGGCGTGTCCACGAGCATAGAAGGCTTAAGTCTGGCGCGTCTGAGTTGTCGGCGTCCCTTGACCCGAAGCTTGGCGGAGGTTGGCGGGCTTTCGCTCCGCCGGCTCGCGCGCCTGCTGTTGCCCGCCCGTGCGACGGGATTCGATATCACCTCCTCCAACGAAGACCGATCGGCCGCCGCGGAATTACTGGCACGATTCTCGACGCTCTCCGGGCAAGTGCATGCGCTTTCCGACGATCCCTGGCGGCTCTTATGGGGGCCTGATCGGCGAGCCTTCCTGCCCATTCAAGAGCGGTCGTCAACGCTGATCGCCTGGCGCGATCCGGTCGGGCCGCTGGAAGATGCGCTCGAGGTCATCCGCAGCTTTCAAGAGTACGCGGCCGCGCGCGGCAAGCACGCGGTGCTGCTGGGTATCGGCCGCGCGATCGTCGAGCTGCTCCCCAAGGACAGCTTTAAGTCGGTCTGGTTGGGCACCGAGCTGTTCTACGATCTGACCACGTGGCACACTCGCGGAAAGCGCTTCATGGAGGTTCGGCAGGCCTGCAATCATGCTCGCAAACACGGCGGGATCGCCAGGGAAGTCTATCCGCTCCGGGATGCCGATATCCGCAAAGAGATTGAGGATGTCACCGAGGCGTGGATGAGGGCACGTCCCGAGCGACGGAGCCGATCCTTTCTGCGGACGGCGCCGCTGGAGAATGCGCAGCATCGGCGATACTTCGTCGTCGAGGGAGATGAGCGCATCGAGAGCCTGTTGGTATGCTCTCCCGTCAGTCATCGAGGACAGTACTTGCAGGATCTCGTCCGCAGACCCGATGCTCTCCGGGGCAGTAACGAATTGAACATGATGACGGCCATGGCCGTCTTTCAGAGAGAGGGGCTGGAGTTCGTCACGGGTGGGATCGTCCCGTTCTATGACCCCAACAGGCCCAGATGCGCGCAACGGCCGCAAGACGGAGGCCTTCTGGGGCATGTGGTAGGGTATTTTGATGACCTTTTCCGTTTCTCCGGATTGCAACAGTTCCGCGCCAAATTCATTCCAAGCCGCGTGGTCGATATTTACGCTCTACTTTGGCCCGGCGTCCTGACCCCCAGCCTGGCGCGAGACCTTTGTGCGGTTCTGTGGCGGCCATAGAATCGTTCCGCCGTCCACGCTGGTGAGTTGGCGGTACCCACGGGATATCGCTTCGGCTTATCGAGGCATCTGAACATGTATTCCGCCCCGGGAGGCCCGGACCATGCTTTCCGACCGTTTCTTTGTGTCGAGGCCGCCGTACCGTCGTTTGGGTCTTGCTCGGCTGGGTGTGCTCTGCTTGCTGATGGGCTGTTCCGCCGCCCAGCCGCCACGGGCGAAGGTCTACCGTTGCGAGGTTGTCAACACTTACCCGCACGACACGAACGCATTCACGCAAGGCCTCGCGTATGCTGATGGGCGACTGTACGAGGGAACGGGGCTTAACGGCCGCTCTTCCATCCGCTGCGTGGAATTGGACACCGGAACGGTCTTGCGGCAACACGATCTGCCCGGTAAATACTTTGGCGAGGGTATCACGCCCTGGGGGGATACACTCATTCAGCTCACCTGGACATCCCGGACCGCTTTTGTTTACGACCGCCGATCGTTCCGCCTTCTGTCGAGTTTCTCCTATCCCACGGAGGGATGGGGTTTGACGCATGACGATACCCGCCTCATCATGAGCGACGGCTCGGCCACGCTCTATTTTCGAGACCCGGACACCTTCGCGGAAACCGGGCGCATTCGAGTCACCAACGGCGGCGTTCCCGTCTCCCATTTGAACGAATTGGAATTCATTCGCGGCGAAATCTGGGCCAACGTATGGCGGCAGTATCGTATCGCCCGCATTTCGCCCGTTTCCGGTCAGGTGCTCGCCTGGATTGATATTGCCGGCCTGATGTCCCCTCTCGACCGCCTGTTGGCGGGTTCGCCCAACGGCATCGCTTACGATGCCAAGACCGACCGAATCCTCGTGACCGGCAAGCAATGGCCCAAGGTGTATGAGATACGAGTAAATCGTGAAGCTTGCGACAGGGTGGCATGGGCAGATCCTTGTCACGCCGTGGCGGGGCAAGGGTTTGCCCGTGCATTTAAGGCCACGGAGTAGAGCATGAATAATCCCCAATAAGTCGGAATTCCCCGTGCCACCTTTCTTTCTTCGAATAACCCCCACACTATTGACCACGTTGTTTCACTCGGCCCGGTTCCATTATAATTCTACCGTAGTTGATGGTCAGGACTATCCGGTAAGGCTCGGCCGATCAACGCTGGATCGAGGTGAACGGCGGCGTACCGGTAGTAAAAATCCGTAATTTCCAAGGAGAGTCGAGGCGATTCACGTGGCCGACAAAAAGAAAAAGGACGCCGAATGGGCCAAGGCCAAGCGCGTATGCCGCCTGAACGCGGAGACCGTGCGGATGGCCAAGGAGCTCGGTTTCACCCCTCGCAATCTGATGAAAAACGTGCCCAATAAGAGCCAGCCCTGGAAAGCACCGGTGCATGTCTGGGTTCGAGACCTGTACGAAGCGAAGCAGGAAAAAGCGGCCAGGAAGAAGGCTCGCAAGCAGATGGAGCCTCCTTGCGAACAGCCGACCGAAGATCGAGACGGGGCGTCTCTCGACCAGGATGATACCATCGCCGGGAGCAGGCCGCCCTATCCGTTGTTGAAGTTTCCCCGGATTCATGCCGGTGATACGCGATCCGGTGCCTTGAACAACATTGACGGCCCCGTTTTCGAGGATGATGATTTCGACGATTTTGAGTATTGGGAAGACGATGATGATCTCGATGATGCGGAAATCAAAGAGCAAAATCAGTGCCTGCTTCGTCGTCAACGGGAATTTCGTCAGGCGGCGGAGCGGGTGGCGGAGGAGCTTGCCCAACTGCCCGCGGTTCACCGGGTGGTCCTCTTTGGTTCCGTGGCCATGCGGCTGAAAAAGGAAGTGCCGCGGTTTCGGAAATATCGGCGGGCCGGAATCGAGGTCTGGCACGAGTGCAAGGATGTCGATCTGGCGGTATGGGTCAGCGATTTGTCCAATCTTCGATCCCTGCAACGTGCGCGCAGCCGAGCATTGAATGTCTTACAGGTGGAAAAGAATATCGGTGTCGCCCATCACCAGGTCGAGTTGTTTCTGATGGAGCCCGGGACCAACCGTTATCTCGGACGCTTGTGCACCTACGCTGCCTGTCCGAAGGGTAAGCCGGATTGCGTAGTGCCAGGATGCGGGGCGGTCAAGTTCCTGAAGCAGCACACCGGTTTTGTCCTTCGCGATGAAGCCTTGGCCGCCGGTCGGACGGTATTGTTGTACGATGCCGAATCAATTCCCGGCGAAGATCTGGAAAATGACGTAGATATCTCATTTTGATCCGGTGTTTTCGCATCGAACCGGTTCTTGACCTCGTATGGGTTCCATGCGAAGCCACGGAACGACGCAGATCGGACGCAACGCACGTGAGCTTGTTCCAGGCTGAACGTCGAGACGTTACAAATGCTCTTTTCGTCGATGCGAAAGTGTCCGCAAGATCGCATCGAGGACTTCATCGAGGTGCTTACCGACATCTTCAACCAGGAACCGCAGCACGAAATAGCCGTTTTCTTGCAGCAAGTGGTCTTTGCGTCGGTCACGGCGGTAGGCATCAGTATCAGCCAGATGCTGCCCGCCATCCAACTCGATGGCCACACGCAATTCCGCGTAGAGCAGATCCACTTCCATATGCCCCCAACCATCGAAGGGAATCGGCAATTCGGCATTTAGACAGAAGCGCCCGGCGGTTTCCGGAAGTGTTTCCAACCGGCGATACAGGAACGCCTCGGTCGCACTTCGGGCGCGGTTGGCCCCTTCCGCATCAGGAAATACCGTCCGCGCTGCGTGAACAAACAGATTGGCCAGCGGGGTATCCACTCCATCGCGAACCAGCCGGCGAACGCTGGCCGCATAGTCTTTCTTCCATTCCGGATCGACAGGCAACGGAACATCCGCGGGCCAGCCGGGTACGGTGCTGACCGGTAGAGATGTCGCGCCATCAGGGATAATTGTTGACTGACACCAACACCTGACGGCATAACGTCTTCGTTACCTCCCAGAACATGTGAGCATCGTCCTTGTTGATTGTTATGTTATCCGAGTGCTCTTTGTGAGGATGAATATAGTTCCTAAAATCTCGTAAGACGTTTCCTACATCTTTGGCGGATTTTGTGATCCATCCAACTTCGTGTCCAACTTCGATCATATCGCGCAACTTCCATTCGGCAAGTTTGAGTGTTTTCTTGGTCTTGTCCTTTGGTGCCGACTTCGCAGTAAAAACCCCTGCGAGGTTGGCGCTCGCGTTTATCCGAGCGAGAAGCAGTGATTCAAGAATGCCGCCCATCATTACGATTGCTGCCATGTTAGCACCAGCGGCCAGACATGCTTGTATCTCATGCCAGCGACGCACAAGGATCGCTTGCATGCGTGAATCGTGCGCGAGACTGTTGAAGGCCGGGGGAGGCTCCACGGTTACTGTTCGTGATGGCATCGTTGCCTTGTTGGTAGGAGTGGTTGCCACCGTCGTGCGGACAGCTTCTAGCGCGACCTTGGCTGACTTTAGCGCGTTGGCATACGTTTTGCGGGCCGCATACTTTCCGGTTGCATTCATTAGTGAGCGAAATGCGTCGTCAATATCGCTTAAATCAGGATTTGACGGATGCGCCTGGATTGCGGGTTTGTGCGCTTGGAACCAAGCATAAGCAACTGACTTGAGGCGATCAATCTCTTCTGGCGAGGTTATTTGTTTCGATCTCTTGCGCAAGACACATTTTCGAGCGCTCGTTATCTCGGCAAACGCGGCCTCGACTTCATTGAGAATAGTGTCTGCCATAACGGCTCACTTCCGGCTCGACGACCGTCTGCGCTTGGTCTTCTTTTTGCCAACCTTACCCGCTTTTCTTTTGCTTGGCTTACGTCGAGTTGGAGTGTCCGATCTCTCCTGCTTAACACCCGGAAGGGTCATCGCCACAAGGTTTTCGCCAACAGCGTTAATCTTGAACCTGCCCCTACCAGCCTTGTCAAGGTATCCTGCATTCACTGCATTGTTCAATGTCACGCTCGGTTTTTTGAATGCGAAACCTCGCGCATGCCTTCCAGCTGTTTGCAGAATTTCCGACGTGATTGCTTCTTCTCGCGAATCCTCTGGTGCAACGAACCGGTAGAAGTAAGCGGCGACAGCCGCAAATTGTTGGTCGCTTTTGGGGTTTTTCTCCAGAACAAAGCTTTTGATGTCCTTAGGTATTGCGCTTCCCGAGTTTTGTTGTGACGTGGTGTCGGGGCCTGCCTCTTGCGTCTCTGTATTTCCCTGCGATGGGACTCGTAACGTCAAGCCCTCCATGATTAATCTAAGGATGCGCTTCTGATCCTCCTTTTGGTAATTTTCGAGAATCTTGGCGATATCCCCCGCAGCGTCGAAGATTGCTTTAGCGCTTTGGTCCTTTGTTCCGTGTTCACTCATAAAATTATTACTCCATTGCGTAATGGCCTCTCGAATACATGTTATCAAATGCCATATAAAATAATCATCATAACATTAAAAAATATGAATGCAAGGATCAAAGAAACTCAAGCCTATGTCCGGGCGGCGTTCCATCATCTCGGTCAGAATGTGCGAAGCAAGTTTGCGGGCCAGGGTGGCTGGGATAGCCTGTTCGAAGAACAGCCAGATGTGTCCACCATTGCCGCTGCGCGATCGCTCTAATACGGCGGGTAGATTTATGTTGCGACAGACAGCCAGGAACGCCCCCACGTCCTCACACCAGTGGGCCTTGTCAAAATCGGCGGCCAGGAAAAAGCAGGTTTCGTCCCGGAGCATAGGATAGATACCCATGACAAAGTCACGGCCACTGTCATCCTGACCGGAAAGATGCCGGCGAATCACCTCATCCGTGATCGGGAGAAAACGACGATTGGGACATTCGGCGCACTTGACCCTGGGTTTTTCGCAAAGGCCCCGCACCCACTCATTGGCGCAGACGGGCTGGTAGCCGGACTTGCCGGTCCGGCGGCTCTCAAAGCGGCGAGGATAAACATCGTCGCGCCCGCGAAAGAGCAAGCGAAAGAGCGCGATCTTGGCCTCGACCGGGGAATGGTGGTGAATCTGATCGCCGCCTCGGCCCGTCGTGATGTGTACTTGCTCCTGTGTCATCCACGCTCCGACAGCCGCTCAGCTTTAGAATTCGTAGCCCATACGGACCCAGTAGTGCCAGTCGTCGATGGCCTCTCGGGTTTCTTCGTCCGTATCGCCGATGGGCTTGAGTTGGGACAACGGCACGGCCAAGCCCTCCTTCCTGTCCCACCGGATACTGACGAACATTTCGTGCGAACACTCCTCCTCACCCGGCATGCCGATCACTTCCACCTCGTCGCCAACGCGCAAGGGAGAGATCGCGAGCTTGGCAATACAGGTTGCAGTGAACGGAAATTGGAGCTTATCTTCAAGGTAGTAGTACCAGCCCATCGCCCGCTCGTCCTCGCCGTAGGCGTCAACTACGATCTCCATCTCGATCCGATGCTCTCGCTTTCGGTCGGGTCTTGGTTGCTTCTTGGCCATAAGGCTACTCCAGCGGTCCGTTGTTGTGACCATCCCGACATACACCAACAAAGGCGATTATCGCGATACTTCCCATGGCCCACCCCGCCGCCAATGTCCCGGGGATTCGTTTCTCTCCACCAGAACGAACACCAGCGGTTGCAGAAACGAACGAACGTGCTCGATAACTCCGGAGAATTCGGGCGGAGCGTTCGCCAGATGGCTGCGCCGCACAAAGGCACTCCATTGGGTTTGCTTGGCCGGATTCTTGGCAAACGGATCGGTAAAGCAAACCGGTTCGGCCTCCAGCCGTGTCTGGCGTTGTTCGAAGGTCCGCCTGACGGCATCGGCCAGTGTTCGGCCGTCAAAAACGAAGTTTCCTGCCAGCAGCCAGATATCGAAGAAATCCTTCATCCGGCTGTTCAACTCACCCAGTTTTACCATCGCCTCAAGTTTCTCGGCTATAACTGTCTCCCGGTTGTAAGCCTGGATTCTTGCTGCGGGATAATCAAGGATCGCCGGGTAGGTGATTGGCACCGACCCCGGTGTGATAACATCGCTGAATCCGATGTCGATCTGCATTGCAATGCGGGTATTACCGAGGCGTCCGAGAAACTTGGCCCGGACTCCTTCGTAGTCTGCGTCCTCGGCAATACGTTCCGTCGCTACACTGTTCGCGTCGAAAACAAGACCGTCATCCTCAACTGGTGTTTGACAGATTTCGGCGATCACAGATCGGACCGACTCCAGGTCGTTGCTTACCCGGCCGAGCAGATCGATATCCCGGGTCGGGCGCATAACCGGTGTTTTCCATACAATCAACATCAGCGCACCTTTCAGTACA
The DNA here is from genome assembly GCA_964642815.1 of uncultured Planctomycetales bacterium. Lineage (GTDB taxonomy): Bacteria > Planctomycetota > Phycisphaerae > UBA1845 > PWPN01 > JAAYCU01. The sequence continues at coordinate 29,053 of CAZXSA010000024.1, forward strand.
AACCGTTCGCCGTGTTGGGACTGCGCGAGCCGGTACAACCATCGCTCGTCGGCGTAATACTGCACGAGGTCGTTGAAGCGACGGTCGGTCTGCCTGGCAATATTCAGAAGGCGCTGATGCACCGAGCCGGTGACGTTCTTGATCTGCCGCTTGGTCATGCAATGGCTTCCAGGTAGGGCCGAACAACCTGCTCGACACGACAGATCTTGGAATATTCGAGTACCGCCTGCAGTCGGGCCCCGCGGCGGCCACGATAGGTTCTCAGCGCTTCGATCACGACATCCAGACCGATCTTGTTTCGATACTTGAAGCAGTCGGCTAAGGTTTTTTCCGGACTGTAGACGCGAACAGGCACTTTATCTATCACATGCGTTTCGACTCCAACCACGAACGATTCGCGAGAGAATCGGTAGACGTGTAGTGGCGGATAGTCAATCCGCGGGTGGCGTGCCGTACGCGGAAGCGCGAGATGAACCTCGTGGGGAATTTGCGTTGTCAGTTCGTGGAAGGCCAGAGCCGAGATCAGGCACACCACCCCTTGCGGAATACGCTTGGCGACGGTGGCTAGATCGGGTTCGCTGAGCGGCGGTAGCCCCGCTAGCCGATATAGTCCCCTGGCGAGTTGTTCTAGTTCGCCCATATCGCGCAGAACATACAGCGTCCGCGGATGGATACCCGCCGCGAGGGCTTCGCCCGTACGCAGCGTGCCCCCGCATTTCTCGAAGACCTTCCGGGCTCGATCAATCGTTGATACCATAATACATGCCTCCCGGATCATCGGACAGTATTGCACGCACATCTTAACAAATGCGTGCTATTTTATCCAAAGGCAATATTGGGTTATTATCTGTGATTAGCTCGCACTATCGCATAGGCAATTCCAACTGACCAACTTTCACCCAACTCAGCGCATCCCGCTCTTATCCGCTTTATGTAAACTCTTCTACCAAAGCGAGATAGGACGGAATGGCCGCGGGAAGGATTCCCGGCGATCCGTTTGACAGGCTCGACGTCCTGAACTGTCGCCGGGCGGGTTAAAACCGGCCACTTCTGGGCGGGTTAAAACCGGCCAATT
>CAZXSA010000025.1:0-29277 GCA_964642815.1 uncultured Planctomycetales bacterium
GAGAGGTATGGATTGCTTTAGCTTGTGTAACCGCCTTGCCCGGCAACGAGCAACTCGCTGCCGGTCAAGGCGCCTATGTTTACCTTCTCGCTCTTGCCGAAAATGATCTGGAATTTCTCGTCCTTGCCCGCCGGGTTCTGGCCGAAAAATGTTTACACGTCAACCATCTTGAACAGGCCGAACCGTTCTCCTCGCATCAGGTGAAATACGAGGTCAGTGACAACCTCCGATTCCTGGCCGCGCAAGCCCGCGACTCGGGGGCATTACAGGTGGGCGGGTTGTCCCCCTTCGGCATGGACCCTTCCTGAGATTCCGTCCTAAATTATTCCATCGTTTAGTACTCAGTGATTTGTCGTCGATACTCCGTTACGGTTTCAAATCATCCCCCGTATTGTTGGATGTTTGGTGCTGGGAAAGAGCGCAAACCCAAACGGCCGGCCAGGTCGACGCTCAGTACTGGACGACGGGCGATTATCGTCAGCCGGGTCAGGCTGGTCGAAAGAATGAGCCGGCCGAGACCGGCGGGTATACCATGAATGCAAGGAAAGGGGCTGATCACCCGGCTTTTGAATCGGACCCGACGGCTGAACCATCACCGGCGAGAGTGATTCTCAAGGACCAAGTCATCGACTATTCGCAAGCGGCGGCCTCGGCGATACCGGAAGGCACGATTATCCCTGGGATCGTTACTGAACCGTTTGTCGGCGATCGAGGCGATGCCCACGGCCTGGACCGTTTTGTCCGAGGGCAATGGTCTCTGAATATCCACCGTCGGTTGGCCACGAGGAGTCCCTATGACATGTGTTTTGAACCCGGCGGCGAATACGCCTTCGCGGCCGCCGCTTTCGACCACACCCGTTTCCGACATGCCTATCATGACGGTACCTATCGGACGATCCTGGAACCGTAGCATGGTCTTTCCCGGTAAGACCTCGTATGAAAATAATGATCCTTAAACGGCTTGTGTGCGTAAAATTTTTTTGAATCCAGGCTGATTCCCGTCCCTCGGAATCGTTCCTTGGTAATTATATTCCAACATGGACACAATCTTGACGATATCGATTCGCGAGGCGAACTACCCTCAATCAGAAAATTAATATCAAGACAAAGGAAGTATCGTCCGTGCCGGTGAAAAATATGCTCATAAGGTTTTACTTTCCGTGGATGTTCGGTCGGTTACTGACCTCGAAAGCATGACGCGACCTCCGGCGCGTATTGTACCAAGCAAAAAACGCCGTCGGACACTAAAAATTCATTGATAATCGGACTAAAATAGGGTAAATTAGAATGAGAGCACATGTATACCGATAGGAACGGTTAGAGTCGTCAAATTGAAAAGTTCAAGAACCGGCAGCCGGCCTTTCCGGCTTCACGTGGACCGCGACTTGTGCGCTCCATGAAGGTTTCCGGGTTCTATTCATTATCTTGAGCCCGACGGCATGGCGTGCGTATTTCTTATCAAAGTCGCGTAGAGCGGATGATTGACCAGTCAGTATCCGAGCAAGCGGGTGAGCGTATCACCCGTGCATGCTCATTCGCGGATCGTCGCGGGAAAAGTTTCTGTATTTCTCATCAGAGGGAGGACGAAAAAAATGTTTACTAAAACTAAAATGCTCTTGGTCATGACCTTGTTGACCATGGGAACCACCAGTGCGTGGGCTTATGTTGATTGCGGTGATGAACACGAGGTTAATTATTACGAGATGTTTGTATCACCGGATATCGATGGGTTTGGTAAGCCGACTGCCCAGGGCGATCGCATGATTAATACGCCCGCCCGTCTGCTGGGAGACGGGTTCGGCAGCAAGGCCGCCGGTGATTTTGACGCCGGTGCGGGATTGCTGCTTGATGGCACCGCCCGATTTATCGATTCCGGCGCCCATGGCTCGAACGGTTTCCTCATGAAACAGTATAGCAGCGCTGGTGGTAGCCTGTATCTGCGCATCAAAGTGAATGCCGATACGGTGGGTAATAACAGCGCCTATACCATCGGTATCGGGGGAGCTTCCACTTACTATATGTGCGTGGCCATCGATACCACTGGTATTCGGTTGGTGAATAATACCGGGACCATCGCCTCTTCCGAGACCATCGACATGACCACTTGGCGAATAGTGCGTATTCAACAATCGAGCCAGTCCTGTCGGCATGGGCTCACCAATGGCGTTTCTTACGTCCGTGTTTTCGTCGACCAGGTGGGCGATCCCGAACTGGCGCCGGATACGAACACCTACTGCCCCGTCGCGGGCACCCCGGTAATCGGATGGACACAGATGTATGCGTACAATGCCTCCGCATTGGAATACGCGCCCGTTCAGCATACGGGAACCGGGTGGTGGATGATCCTTGGCTCGAATGCGGAAACCACGCAGGCTGACTTTGTCTTGGATTGGGCACGCATGACCGGGGAGCGCGATGCCTGGTGGGAAGGATGCCGAAGTCTGCCTCTGGGCCGGACTTATATCCGGCATCCCTACGGCCTGATCGAGCCGGCTGCGACCTATACCGACAGTTGCGGTACGGGTACCTACAGCAATAACGTTTGGAATACTGCCTGCGATTGGCGGGTCTATCCGCAGTATATCGCCAGCGCGATCGTTGAGAAGAACGCCACGACGGCCACGCCGGGCAGCATTACCTATCAGGTGGTCAACACCAGCTACAACAATGCCAACACTATCTCCTGGACCGTCCAGGAAGTGGACAGCGGTGGATCGGCCATGGACTATGCCTGGCTTGACCTGGATAAGAGCGGCGGGACGCTGGGCGCGACCCAGGGGACCGGCGACGAGGTGACCGCCACGTTGAATTCCAACGTGAGCAGTCTGCCGAGCGGCTGGACCGTCGGTTATCTGAAATTCACCAATTCCACCTGCTCGCTGACCCAAACCCGGCCCATCTATATCGCGGTTCGGGATCCGGCGGACTTCCTGGTGTACGAATATTGCGGCGACGTGCCGCCTACTCAGGCGGACTCGGCCGGCACCGGCCTGCGTTTCCGGCAGTGGGGTATCCAAAACAACGGGCAGACCTATCCGAATAATGATCTGTCGGCGGTTGAAGCGGAGAATACCACGGTCGAGGACGTCGTAACCCTTGATCTGGACGCCTGGAACGGTAAAGCCCTTAAACTCATTGAAGGCGCCGAGCAACGCAGTGTGTTCCTCAGCGACGACAACGCCGGGAGCAACAACGTGGCCGGTTACCCGGTTATCGACCGGCTGCTTGGGGCCACCGTGGTGGCTCGTTTGAAGGTTGTATCTCCCGGCCTTGGTACCTACAGTACCACCCGGAAAGTTGGTATTCAAATCAGCGGTTCCAATGGCTCGCTTTGGCCAAGTGTATACAACGAGTGTATCGCCGATGTCTGGGGTTCGATCACTTATAGCGCCAGCGCAACCATCCTGCAGGACGGTTTCCGCCGAGGCGGCGGATTCCTCGATGCTCAGCGTACGATCACCACTACGGACGACAACTATCATGTTCTGCGCCTGGCGGTGATCGGAGGCATCAACGACAACGCCAAGCCGGGCGGCACGGTAGCCAATGTGGAAATGATGAGCAATCCCTACGGGCGTAAGATCATGATGTGGTGCGATGAGCATCTCGGCAATACCGCGCCGGTCCTGGATGTCCAGAACAAGTACTACGCCAAGTTAGTTTCGAGTTATCAGGCGTATAACGGTTTCCAGATTGGCGTGCAGGAGAAGCTGGCCGGTCATGAAGTGTTATATGACTGGGTAACCTTTACCAACGCCGGGGCCTTCGGACCAGGCGAGGAAGATGCGTACATCGGACGCAGTCTGATCCCGACCAGCACCCGTTGCCAACCATGCAATGACGTACTTGGGGCGGATGCGGATAAGGATGGCGACGTCGATCAGGATGACTTCGCCCAGTTCCAGGCCTGTTATAGTGGCGATAGTAACTATCCGACCGAACCGGGGAACTGTAACTGCTTCGACGCCGATGGTGGCGGCAAGATCGACGCGGCTGATTTCGAGGCGTTTACCGCTTGTGCCACCGGCCCGGGAATCCCGGTGACCCTGGCCACCGCGCCTGACTGTGCGGCCTTATTGCTGAACACCTGGGAGGCCAATGATGGCCACCTCGGGCACCTGTGCGGCGCTTTACTGGATACCAACGATTGGAGTTGCACGACTGCCGAGACGGTTCCCTGTTTCATGAGTTACGGACCGAACGTGGTCATGCAGGCGGGCAATTATGTCGCGAGGCTTTACTTGCGTGTCGATGACATCAGCGGTACTGATGATGAAGTGTGTAATATCGACGTCTACAGTACGCAAGGCGGGCTGTTGGCCGGTCCGCTCAACCTGACCCGGTTCGACTTTGCCGAAGCCGGGGTCTATCAGGCATTCGATGTCCCCTTCACTAATCCGACTGATGGATATTGGGGCGAGTTCCGGGTCCAATATCTGGGTAATGCCCAGTTGGATCTGGATAAGGTCGAGTTGTTGCGGCAGTAACCGTCCGGGTTAATAACCTAAAACCCCTCGGACAGGGGAGCGGCCGTCGGGTCGTTCCCCTGTCTCGTTTTTACACCGAACCTGCCGGACCGCTCGCCCGTTTTCGACCGTACCGAATCGCATATCCCTGTATCCGCGTTATCCCGCTCGAATTTCGGCACTACCCAGGTGACGGCACCCGATGGAGTGAGTACTATATGTCCGCGTTAAGGGTTATTGAGTTATTAAGGGAGTGAACTAATGGTATTTAACGTGGGTACGATTTATTGGTCCTTCCCTCTGGTCGTGGGGCTTGGGTTCGCTATGGGGGTGGAGGGATCAAGTCCCGATTGCCTCAATTATCATCAGGTCAATTATTATGAGTTGTTCGTTTCGCCCGACATCGATGGCTTGGGCAATCCCGACAAGCAAAACAGCCGAATGGTGGATACTCCGGCTCGCCTGTTCGGTGACGGGTTCGGCAGCAGGGCCGCCGGCGATTTCGGCCCACCACGCTACGCCGGCCTGCAATGGGACGGCACCGCTCGTTTCGTGGATACCGGGGCCCACGGCGTGAACGGCTTTTTCATCAGGCAGTACAGCAACGTCGGGGGCAGTTTGTATTTGCGCTTGAAAGTAAACGCCGATACGTTGGGCGGCGCCGGTGCTTTCAGTATCGGCATCGGTGGGGCCGATGGTCGCTGCATGTGCCTGGCCTTCAATACCGATGGCATTCGCCTGGTCAACAATGGTGGGGTGATCGCCGCGTCCGAAGCCATCGATATGACGACCTGGAGGATCGTGCGTATCCAGCAGTCTAAACAGGCAATGTATCATGGCGGTATCGACGGAACGTCTTACGTCCGGGTTTTCGTGGATGAAGTATCCGATCTGAACAGCGAGGCGATCGGTTGGACGGCAATGTATGACCGAAACGCCTGTGCCCTGGAGCATGCTCCCCTTCCTTTTAATGTCGAAGGCGGATGGCTCCTGCTTGGGTCGGACGCCGAAACCATGCAGGCCGATTTTACCGCCGACTGGGTGCGCATGACCGGCTATCGCGACGTTTATGAGGATCCGGAAAGGCAGAAAATCTACATTGGGCATCCTTTCGGCCTGATCGAGCCGCAGGTGGTCTATGACGATCCTGTCTGCTCGGATGATACTTACAGCAACAACGTCTGGAATACCCACTGCGATTGGCGGGTTTATCCGCATTACCACGCAAGCGCGATCGTCGAGAAGGACGCCACGACGGCCAAGCCGAGCGCTATCACTTATCAGGTGGTCAACACCAGCTATGACAACGACAACACCATTTCCTGGACCGTCGAGGAAGTGGATAGTAGCGGGACGGCCACCGATTACGTTTGGCTGGATCTGGATAAGAGCGGGGGGACGCTAGGGGCTGCTCAAGGAGCAGGGGATACGGTAACGGCGGTCTTGAACTCCCATGTAAGCGGTTTGCCCGGCGGATGGACCGTGGCCTATCTGAAGTTTACCAATGATACGTGTGCTACCGAGGAAACCCGCCGCATTTATGTCGCCGTGAGAAATCCCGCGGATTTCCTGGTCTACGAATATTGCGGCGACGTGCCGCCCACGCAGAGTGACGCGGCCGGGCCCGGTCTGCGTTTCCGGCAATGGGGTATCCAGAACGACGGCCGGACTTATCCTGACGACGACCCGGAGGCGATCGAGGCGGACAACACGATTGTTGAGGATTTGGTAACCCCTGACCCGGATGCCTGGAACGGCCGGGCCCTCAGGTTGATCGAGGGGGCCAAACAACGCAGCGTTTTCCTCAGTGATGACAACGCCGGAAGTAATGATGTGGCCGGTTATCCCGAGATCGACCGGCTGCTGGGGGCTACCGTGGTTGCTCGTTTGAAAGTGGTTTCTCCCGGCCTCGATTCCTATGCGACAAATCGAAAGGTGGGCGTGCAAATCAGCGCGGCCGGTGGCGTGGCATGGCCGACCGAGTATGCCGGGAACATGGCCGATGTTTGGGCTTCGATCACCTATACGACGAGCACCCCCGTTGTTCAGGATGGTTTCCGCCGGGGCCAGGGTTTTATTGACGCCGAGGCGGCCGTGGCCGACACGACGGACCACTATCACATTCTTCGCCTGGCGGTGGTGGGGGGCATCAATGATAACAGCAGGGATTTGGGTTTGAATCAGGATTCATCCATGATGAGCAACGCTTATGGACGCCGGATCATGATCTGGTGCGACGAGGATCGCGGCCATACCCAACCGGCGGTGAACGTCCTGAACACCACCATGCAACAACTCTCCTCGAGCTATCAAAACGATACACCGGGCTACAAGGGCTTTCAGTTCGGGGTCCAGGAGCGGCTTGCCGGCCATGAAGTATGGTACGACTGGCTGACCTTCACCAACGCCGGAGCTTTTGGCCCGGGCGAGGAAAATGCGGTGATTGGCCGCGGACTGGTTCCCACCAGCGCCCGATGTACGACGGTACAACCGGGGCCCTGCGCCAGAAATTTCTGGCCTGACGCGGATCTCGACGGCGACGTGGATCAGGACGATTTCGCCCGGTTCCAGACCTGTTACGGCGGTCCCGGCTACCCTTACCCGGAAGAACCGGGGCAATGCTCTTGTTTCGATCGCGATGGCAATGGCGTCGTGGATAAAACCGACTTTGCCGCGTTTACCGCCTGCTCGACCGCGCCGGGTATCGCCGGTCCGCCGGTCGGCTGCGCGCCATAATCAGTCTCAGGCCACCGGAGTCCGCGTCTGGCGATCCGGCGCGCGGAGCAGATGCACGACGAATACCAAGGCGATAAACATTCCAAACAGGCCGATGCCCCACCATTGCAGCTTGAGCCACAGGCTCCAGATACTGCCGACGGAAGCCATCACGCAGGCCACGCCCATCAGGACGTTCCAGAGAATTCTCTTGCCGCCGCGGGGCATCTTGTCCCCGAGCACTTTCCGCTGGTTCATCAACCAGTAGAACGCGAAATAAGCGATGGGCAACAGGCACATGGCAAAGACCGAGGTCGGCATCGCCACCCACATCATCGCGTCCTTCCAGAAAAACGGTGTGATCAGCCCCACGGAAACCATCAGGCTTCCGATTCGCTGGGTCCAACCCTTGGCCGGTCGATTCAACAGTTCGCAGAAGCACAGGCCGTTGATCAGCATCAACATGGTCGCCGCGTTCATGGCCATGGCCAGCACGCCGAACCCGAACAGATACTTCGCGACGGTTTTTCCGGTCAGCGGAGCGAGTGTATTGGCCAGATTAAAGGCATCCCGTTTGACCAGGACGGCCGCCATAAAGCGGTCCGCCTCCGGTAGTTGAGTGGTCGCGGCCTTCTTCTGCTCGGGGGTAAGACTCTGAAATTCGGCCTTTCGACTTGCGATCGTCTCGGCGGGGAGCCCCTCGGCTTTTCCGTCAATGTCAATCTGAAATAGCCAGCGATCATTGAGCAAGGTTTGATAGGGTTTCACCAGATTATCCGCCGGCTGAAGCACCGCTCCGGCCCGTTCCGCATCGGTGAATCCGAATCCCTCGGCCGGCTTGGCGTGGAACTGCGATGCCGAGGCGATCACCACGCATCCGGTCGCCAGGATGAACGGAATGAACAAGCCGGTCGAAAGATCGAAAATCGCCAGCCCGCGAAATTCCTTGTCCCAGCCCTTGCGCAACATCGAGTAGGGCAACAGGAAGGTCATATTGATCCCCACCGCCGTCGCGGCGGCGCTGATCATTACGTCGCGCTGCTGGCTGACCAGCATGTCGCTCCAGAAACTCCGGTATTGCTCGGCGACTTCCGCGATCAACGGTCTGATCGAATGGGTCGGCTGGGAAAAAAGGCTGAAATCGGGGATCAATCCCGCTTTGATACTGCCCCAATCGAGCACGCCCATGCTGGTGAGTTTCCAAACCACTCCGAAGAAGCAAACAACGATCGCTCCTACCATGCACTTGACCAATATTTCGAAAATCTTGACACCCCAACTGCCCTGAATATACAGCATGACCACGGTGAGGGTGACGATGAGGATCAAAAACCCCGCGGCTAGTTGGCCATAGGGCGGTGGGATTATTCCCTCCGGACCGAAAATGCCCGGGAACAGATTCTGTTGCAGGCCGGCCATGCCCAATGAAAATTGGGGCATCGACCAGACGATATTGGCCATCATCGAGGCAATCAGCCAGCCCCAACCCAGTACCGGGCTGACGTGGCTGTTGATGTCCCGCAACGGTCGTCGTCCGGTCGAAAGCGTGACGTAGGCGATGGCGCTGAGCATGACCACGCCCAGGATCATGGCCAGCGGCTGCAGCCACATGAAGCTGAAGCCTACCAGCACTCCGAGATATAACGCCGACGACAGCGAACCGCCGCCTAGCGTGAGCGCACTTTGCAGCCAACCCGGACCGGACAGCCGGGCAAAGACGCCCAGCGTTGCCCAAGGACCCCTCTGCTTGGCGTTGAGGAGCATCGCCCGGTGTTGTTCGAGTTTGGGATTGGTCGAGAACTGCTTCGATTCCTCGGATTGGTTGCTCATCGTGATACCTTTCTTCTCGGGGGTCGTTTATAGCCAAACCGTTAATGCTGCGCGGATTCCAGAACATCGTTCATGCCGTATCGACCGGCGGTTTTTCCGGCCAGCCAGATGGCCGCCCGCAAGGCTCCCAGGACAAAAGTGTCGCGGGTATGGGCGCTATGTCGCAGAACGATGGTTTCGCCCAGGTTGCCGAAATGGACCTCATGCTCGCCAATGGTATCGCCGACCCGCAGGGCATGGATTCCGATCTGACGCGGAGGGCGGGTTTCGCTTTTTCCATGACGGCCATAAACCACGTCCCGTTCCGCGTCGCGGCCGGTAGCCCGGACAATCGCGTCGCGTAAGGCCAGCGCGGTCCCACTGGGCGCATCGAGTTTGAATCGGTGATGGGTTTCAGTGATTTCAATGTCGTAGTTATCACCCAAGGCGGTTGCTACCTCCGCGACCAGTTTGAGCAAAAGGTTGATCCCCACGCTCGTATTGGCCGCATGAAGCACGGCGATATGCTTGCCGGCCGCATTGATTTTGGCGCGTTGCTCGGTGGTGTGGCCCGTCGTTCCGATCAAAATCGGTTTTTCCCGGTTGAGGCAGAATGATAACCAGTGCATGGTGCCGGACGGCTGCGAGAAATCGATCAGCACATCGAAATCGGCTTGGGTGTCGGGGGTAATCGGCAGGTTGACCGGGCCGATGCCGGCCGTGACACCCGCATCGTTGCCCAGCAAGGGATGCCCCTCCATTTCCAACGCGGCCGTCAGGGCCAGACGTTCATCCTGCCGGGCCAGGGTGATAATCCGCATGCCCATCCTGCCGGCGGCGCCGGCAACCGCTATCCGAATCATGGTGCTCAACCTCTATCCTGTATGCCTGTTACGAGGTCGCGGGGCAACCCAGGCGTTGATACACGAGTCGCTGATCCTCTTAAAGTGACCAGTCTAGGCTTGTCGTACCCGTGCCTGGCAATACCCGAAAATCCTCAAATTCTGACACTTAGGACCGGCCACCCGCCGGTTATGGATTACGCGGAAGCTTATCACGATATGTGCTCGTATGCCAGTCATCCTTACGGCGATCCCCGATAAAGGGACGCTATGCGCGACTCCCCTTGCGCTCTCCCTTGGGCCAAGCTTTCCGGGACGATAATATAGGGCATTCCGGTCTTCGGATTATGGGCCTCAAGCCCACCTGTATGGCAGGCCGATACAACAATCAACAGCGGAGGTGTTTTTATGCTTTTATTTCAAAAACGAGTCCGGCCGCGAATTCTAAACTTCTTGCTTTTGCTGGTCGTCTTGCTGGTCGGCGGTTGTAATCCGCTGGAGTTCATTGGATCTTCATTGACCTTCAACATATACATCCCGCTCAGTGGCCTATCCGGCGGAAGCGAGCAGGAGGTACCGGTCACTGGAACAAACAATAATGGCACGATACCCATTGAACCGGGGGTGCCTAATCAGCCGCCGGTGGGGGGGTTTCCGATTGAACCCCCGACGAATACGGCTAATCCAACCTGAGGAGGTGCTGGAGCGGATATCCCCTCATGTTGACTCGCGGATAGTTGCTGTTCGGAGCAAAGTTACAAAATAAAACAGGCGGCGATGGCAAGGGTTACTCCATCGCCGCCTCTTTTGTGTCGTGATGGGCGACGGAATCAGACCCGCATGTCCACTGACAACTCATGCAGCAATTGCGTGATGGGTACCTTGGAGGGACACACGGCCGCGCAATGCCCGCAATTGTTGCACAAAGCGGCCGGATCGTAGCCCGCCAGGGCGTAGAGTTCGCGGGCCATCTCCTTTTCGTCATATTGATGGATATAGGCGTGGTAGCGGATCATATCCGTTACCGCGATGTGCTCCGGACAATTCGTGGAGCAATCGCCGCAAAGATGGCAAGCACCGGCCATCTCCAGCTTAACGATGGCCCGCAGCTCACGTTTGGCCGCGGCCGACAGCTTGACGGACGGTAAGGCCAGGTCTTTTTCCATTTCCTCGTTGCTCTTCATGGCCACGATGACCCCATCGATCAAGTCATCCGTCAAATGCAACATCCACAGTTTGGCCCGTTCCCATTCGTTGTATTCGCGTCCGCCCATCAAGGCCTCGAGTTTCTTTTCCCGGCCGTCGACCGGGCGGTTTTTGATGCCCGATGTTTTCATGGCGATGATGCCCACGTCCTGTTTCTTCAGGGCGGCGAGCTCGTCCTTAATACTATCGAAACTTTCGGGATTGACGCCCGGCATGATCAGGTCGATTTTCCAAGGTCCCTTGGCGTTGGCTTCGGCGCCGGCGGCGAGCACCTCCTTATGGTGTTTATGCACGCTGAAACCGAAATGCTTCGTCTTGCCCGCCTTATGGGCCTTTTCGTAAGCGTCCCAGAGTTCCAGACAATCGAAGATCCAGGGGATTTCGATGCCATGCATCATGTAGCAATCGACGTCGTTGATTTTCATCCGAGCCAGCGATTCGTCGAGCATCCTCGAGTATAGCCGTGCGATCAAGGCGCCGATCGGACGAAGATCGGGCTTATCTCCGGATTTTTGTTGCTTCTCGACCGCTTTTTTATGCAGAGCCAGAAGGTCGCCATCGCCGTTGCCCAGATAGTTATTCATGGCATTCCGATAGAGCTTCTGTACCTCGTCGTCGATTTTGTTATAGCCGGCGATACCGGTTGACTTGCTGGTGATCCACACCTTGTCGCGGAAACGCTGGAGGAAACCTTGCAGTTGCTCCTCGTGGTTGCCGTATCCACGCGCGGTGTCGATGTAATTCAACCCGCGCTGGAGCATGCGCCGCCAGAGGTTATCGTCCCCGCCCCAGCCGCCCACGATGCGACTGACCATGTAGTTGGTACGGCCCATGCGGCGGTATTCCATGGTGGGGGCCTTATTCCGCCAGATCATGTCTTCCGTTTTCGGTTTGGCCGCCGGCTCGGTCTGTTTCTCCGCTTCCGCGCCGGCCATGGTTGCCCCGGCGGCGGCTACGGTGATACCCGCCGCCGCGTGTTTCAAAAAGCCACGACGATCCAACCTGTCCTGATCCGTTCGCATGATTTGGAATCCTCCTGATCCGCATGAGTTATCATTATTGTCAAAACGAATGAACCGGCAGCCGGTCCCCTGGCTCGAAACGGTTTACTCCCGACCCTGAAAAGCTAAAACAGTATATCTTCGCGGTTGCAAACGCGAAAGACCGAGGGTATTCATTTCACACCCATTATCAGAATCCCGGGCCTGGATGCATGGACTTGTGAACTTTCAGGAAACGCCCATTTCACGGACACCGCCATCGGTTTTCTCAAGACGCGCGATCAGGGGTATCGAGAGCACGATTGTTTTTGATAGCTTTTAGGCTTTCTGGGAGGATCCTGCCTCGAATTCGGAACGACATCGAAGATCTTTCCGATATTGCTAATGCTTTATTTAGTGTCCAATTTAGAGTATTAAACATGACTCATCCTTCGTAAAATAGCGGACAGACCAGCCGGAATCGAATTCAAGTGATTGTTAATCTGAATGAAAATTTTGTACATTTTACAGAAAATGCGTTTTGGCGTGTTTAATTGGGGTTGATTCTTTGTCGAAATGGAACTTCATGATTGAAAATGAACACCTATTTGTGTTATTCTAACAGCTATAATAGGAGGGTGTCGTTGCGGAGCGATGTCCATATTTTCAAGGTCTGAGTCTTCGTTCTGGTTCGGAAATAACCGAAGCTGCCGGGGGTTATGCATACTTAGACAATGCGACATGTATAGCCGTAGGTTGGCGGCGGGAAAACAGGAAAGGATGGGCAATAGGATCATGCGAAAAACCACACTTCTGATCGCGGTCGGTATTATGCTTGCATCGAGTTCCGTGGTATCAGCGGTGACCCTGGGGATCAGCGCGGACGGGCGCTATTTTACGCTTGATGGCGTGCCGACGTATTTGAACGGGGTCAGCTATTATGGGGCGGAGTCGATTACCACCGCGAGTTACGTCACTTCGGACTTGGACGACATGGTGGCCGACGGGTTCAACTGGATCCGCGTATGGGGGCACTGGAAAACGCCTAATGGCGAGGATGTTTCCGTTCTGACCGACGGTGGTGCCGTTCGCGAGCCGTACATGACCCGTTTGAAAACCCTGATTACCGAGTGCAACACACGCGGGATCATCGTGGATGTTACCCTGAACCGCGACAAGGATAATACCTGGGTGGGAGCTACGACCCTGGCCCAGCATTTAGTTTGCGTGCAGACCCTGGCCACGCATTTGTTACCCTATCGCAACGTCTACATTGACATTGCCAATGAACGTTGCGTCGGGGATGGCCGTTATGTGAGCCTTAGCGAATGTGGCCAGCTTATCGATGCGATCAAGGCGATTGACCCCTCGCGGCTGTGTACGGCCTCCTGTGGAGCGGGTTCGCAGAGCGAGCTTGCCGATTCCCGCAATGTGGCCCACATGGATTTCGTCACCCCTCACTTATGTCGCGAGGCCGGTTGCGCCGCTCAGACCATCGGAACGTTAAACAATTACAACACATGGATGAACAACCTGGGCTGGCGGATTCCGGTTCATCTGCAGGAGCCGTTTCGTCGGGGGTACACCTCCTACAATCCAGTCGAGGAAGATTTCCTTCGCGATTGCAGCGGGGGCAAGGTGGCCGGGGCCGCCGGCTGGTGTCTGCACAACGGCTCGAATGCTGGAAGTACTCCGCCGCATCGTTCGTTCCAGATGACCAACAGCGACGGCCGTCTCTATGCCCAGTGGGACAGCGTGGAAGTCAATGTCACCAACTGGCTGACCGCGCACATCGCCGGTAATGAAATGTTCGCACTGCGTTATCAGCCGGAATATGACGAGCAACTGTCCAAGCAGATCGGGCGAAGGGACACGGACGGGCGCTCGGCCAATGTAAGCCAGGATGCGCCTGGCTACCTGACTTACGGCCCGTACATCACGCGCCTGCCGGCGGATACGTATCAGGTTACCTGGCGAATGTTGATCGATAACAACAGCGCCGACAATAGCACGGTAGTCGCGATCGATGTGTATAACACCGATACCTCCACGGTGCTGGCGTCTCAGTCCATTACGCGGCAGCAGTTTGCCGCCCCAAACGTCTATCAGAATTTTATCATGAGTTTTAATTACGCCACGACTGGCCAGCGTCTCGAATTCCGTACTTATTGGTACGACCTGGCCTACATCAAGGTGGATTACGTCGAGGTGCGGCCGCAGGTCAGCGACGAACCGTTGATTGCCGAAGTGACGCCGGATCCGGTCACGGCCAAGCCCGGCACCGAATATAAGCAGGCTTTGAATCTGATCCAGGGCTTGACCCCGGTTACCTGGTCGGTTGTAACCGCCCCGGCCGGCGTGGTCGTGGACGGCGCCGGGCTGGTCAAGGGCTGGACGCCGACCGGTAATCTGGCCGGGACTCCCCAGTACTTTGAAATCAAGGCGGAAAACAGTGCCGGTTTCGATACCGAAAGCTGGTATGTCAACGTCATTATCCCCGATTTTGACGCCGACGGGGACGTTGATTTGCAGGATTTCGGGCACCTTCAGGCTTGTTACTCCGGATCGGGTGCATCCTATGGCACCGGTTGCGCGGATGCCGATTGGGATGACGACGGAGATGTCGATCAGACGGACTTCACGAAATTCAAGATCTGTTTTGGTGGAGCCGGTCGTCCGCCGGGTTGCTGATCATGATGGGGTGTTGCCTTGTCCGCCATGGCCGGCGGACGGGGTGGACGGGGATAGGCCCGCGCTTATTCGTAAAGGTAGGTTGCTTTGATGCGAACGAAAAAGCTCGTCGTTGGCCTGATCGGATACCTGGTTTTGTGTTTGGTAACAGCGGTTGACGCGCAGCCCATGCCGGTGTTCGAGGATAACCTGGTCAACATCAGCAAGATCAGCGGACGATATGGGAGCGGGACATTCTCGTCCGCCGGTTACACGCTTACCCATAGTGGAGGGTATGCCTCCAATGGTGAGCCGCAAAGCAAGGATTTTGTGTACTACAATCTCGATGGTGTCGGCCAGGACGGAACGGGTTCCATCGAATTTGACGTTAAAGGCTTGTATGCTAATGACGGCGTGGACAAGAATCACCTGTTGACGATCGCTGATCGTAACGGGTGTTGCGATAGCTCGATTAATCCCTGCAACCCCATTACCAACGGCTGGGCGATTTACGGAAGCGATTATTTTTCTTATTTCAGAAAAATTCACTATCCAGACCTTCCCGCCTACAACAACAAAATGAAACTGACCGCAGGAGTGCCTGGATCCGGCGAGGAAGAATGTTCAGGCATCGAGCAATGGACCAGCACGGCGTATTCATGGGACGGGACGATCACTTACCGATTCCGCATGACCTGGACCAATAATCGCCTGCGTTACTATCGAGGCCTGCCGAGCCAGGTTCTTTCAACTATGTTGGCGGATTACACGATGACCCAGGCTTGGGCACCGGTGAAATTGCATATTCAGGTTGGGGCCAGTTCGATCGCCCAGATCACCAATGATATTGGCGGGACGCCGGGTACGGTCTATTCGCTTATTCGCGTGTACGAGGAGGATTTGGGCAACGCGGCCACGCCGCCGGGCGGTCCGGCGGTCGCCCCCATCATCGCAGAAGTTACCCCGGATCCCGATACGGCCGTGGTCAATGTGGAATACGTCAAGCAACTCGGCCTAACCCAAGGTACCGCGCCGATTACTTGGTCGGTGATCAACGGACCGACCGGGCTTCAGGTGGATGGTACCGGCCGTGTATACGGATGGACGCCTACTTCGGCCCAACTCGGCACGCTCCAGAGTATTACGATCCGAGCTCAGAACAGCCTTGGCTCGGATATCGAGAGCTGGCAGGTTCTGGTCGTCAACAAGGCGGATTTCGATGCCGATGGCGACGTCGATCTGGCGGATTTCGGATTCCTGCAGGCCTGCTATTCCGGATCAGGAACCTCGTATGCCACCGGCTGCGCTAGAGCCGACCTTGATGGCGATAATGACGTGGATCAGAACGACTTTACTCTGTTTAAGGCTTGCATCGGGGGCGCCAATCGCTTGCCCGGTTGTTCATGAATGCTTTTAGAAATTCTTGTAGTATTGTTTGCCGATATAAGAAGGAGGCAAGAGTACGTTGAGGTTGAATTTACGTGTACTCTAACAGGAAGGATGTTTCGATGCGAACGAGGATGTGGGTCGGTGGCTTGATTGGATGCGTCCTTTTGATTGCGGTGACCCCGGCTTTCGCCGTTACCTTGGGGATTAGTTCGGATGGACGGTTTTTTACCCTCGAGGGGGTACCAACCTATCTGAACGGGGTCAGTTATTACGGGGCCCAGTCGATCACGACGGCCAGCTACGTCACCTCGGACCTGAACGACATGGTGGCCGACGGTTTCAACTGGATTCGCGTCTGGGGACATTGGGCGACGCCCAACGGCGAGGACGTGTCCGTGCTGACCGATAACGGCACCGTTCGCGAGCCGTACATGACCCGTTTGAAAACCTTGATTACCGAGTGCAACGCACGCGGGATCATCGTGGACGTGAGCCTGAATCGCGACGCTAATAATACCTGGGTGGGAGCTACGACCCTGGCCCAGCATTTGGCTTGCGTGCAGACCCTGGCCAATCACCTGCTTCCCTACCGCAACGTCTATATCGATATTTCCAACGAACGAGATGTGATGGACGGCCGCTATGTCAGCCTGTCGGAATGCGGACAGTTGATCAACGCGATCAAGGCCATCGATCCGAGCCGGCTTTGCACGGCTTCAAGCACGCCGACCTCTCAAAGTGATCTGGCCGCCTATCGGAATACCGGCAAGATGGATTTTATCTGTCCGCACCTTTGCCGGGACTCGGGCTGCGCCGCCCAGACCATCGGGAAGGTCAATGAATTCAACACGTGGATGACCAACCTGGGCTGGCGGATTCCGATTCACTTGCAGGAGCCTTTCCGCCGGGGTTACACCACGTACAACCCGGTCGAGGATGACTTCCTTCGCGATTGCAACGGGGGCAAGGTGGCCGGGGCCGCCGGCTGGTGCCTGCACAACGGCTCGAACGCCGGAAGCACCCCGCCGCACCGCTCGTTCCAGATGACCAACAGTGACGGGCGACTCTACGCGCAATGGGACAGCGTGGAAACGAACGTGACCAACTGGGTCAGCCCGCACATTTCCGGAAATGACCTGAAAAAGCTGCGTTATCAGCCGGAATACGACGAGCAACTGTCCAAGCAGATCGGCCGGCGGGACGGTTCGACCCGTTCGGCCAACGTGGCCCAGGACGCGGCCGGCTATCTGACCTTCGGGCCGTACATCACCCGTCTGCCGGCGGATACCTACCAGGCCACCTGGCGGATGGCGATCGACAACGTAACCGCGAACAATGAGGCGGTGGTGACGATCGACGTTTACACCATCGACACCAACACGGTCTTGGTTTCCCGGACCATTACCCGGCAGGAATTCGCTCAAGCCAACGTGTTTCAGGACTTCACCCTGAACTTTACTCACAGTGCGCCCGGGAACCGGTTGGAGTGGCGAACGAACTGGTTCGATAACAGCTACTTGAAGGTGGATTATATCGAGGTCAGCGCCCAGCAGACGCCGACCGCCCCGATTATTTGCGAGGCGACCCCGGACCCGGACACGGCCATGGTCAACAGTGCTTACACCAAGCAGCTCAACCTTTGCGCGGGTTATCCGGCTCCGACCTGGTCGGTGATCAGCGGACCGAGTGGCGTTCAGGTAGGCAGCGCGGGTTATGTCTATGGCTGGACGCCGACTTCGGGACAGACGGGCCAGACGTTCACCATCACTATCCGAGCGACCAACGCCCAAGGCTATGATGACGAGACCTGGCAGGTCACGGTCCAGTCCGCCCCGACACCGGTGTTCGAGGACGACATGAAGAACACGAGCAAAATCAGTTGTCAATACGGTAACGGAACCTTCTCTTCCGCCGGCTACACGTTATCCTATAGTGGTTACACCTCTCCGGCCGGCGAGCCGCAGAGTCGTGATTTTATCTGCTACAATCTCGACAGCGTTGGTATGGATGGTACTGGGTCCATCGAAGTCGATGTCAAAGGCTTGTATCCCAGCGACGGCTTGGAGAAGAATCATATTCTGACCATTGCCGATCGCAACGGGTGTTGTGACACCGCGGTCAATCCCTGCAACCCCCAAACAAACGGTTGGGCGGTTTATGGCAGTAACTATTTTGCCTACTTCCGTAAAATCAATTATCCGGACAGTCCTTCCTATACTGACAAGATGAAGTTGACCGCCGGCGTACCCGGGGATGCCAGCGAGCCATGCAAGGGTGTCGAGCAATTCACGGGTTCGACCTATTCCTGGAATGGAACTACGGTCTATCGGTTCCGCATGACCTGGACCAATAATCGTGTACGGTTTTATCGCGGCTCGCCGGGTCAGGTTTTGGATACATTATTGGCGGATTACACGATGTATCGTTCTTGGGCCCCGGTGAAGTTGCATATTCAGGTTGGGGCCAGTTCCATCGCCCAGATCGTGACCGATATCGGCGGTACTCCCGGTACGGTCTATTCACTGATTCGGGTTTACGAACAGGATCTGGGTAACACGGCCACGCCGCCGGGGGGGGAGGCTATTGTTCCGATCATCGCGGAAGTTGCGCCGGATCCCGACACGGCCCTGGTCAATGTGGGATATGTCAAGCAGCTTAGCCTTACGCAGGGTACTCCCACGATCAGTTGGTCGGTGGTCAGCGGGCCGACCGGTCTGCAGGTGGATGGTACCGGGAGGGTTTACGGATGGACACCCACCTCGGCCCAGCTCGGCACGCTTCAGAGTATCACGATCCGCGCTGCAAACACCGCCGGCTCGGATACCGAGAGTTGGCAGGTTTTAGTCGTTAATAAGGCGGATTTCGATGCCGACGGCGACGTCGATCTGGCGGATTTCGGATTGCTGCAAGCCTGCTATTCCGGGTCTGGAGTCGCCTATCCCACCGGTTGCGCCAAGGCCGATTTCGACGGCGATAACGATGTCGATCAAACCGATTTTACCCAGTTTAAAGCCTGCCTGGGAGGAGCCGATCGCCCGCCAGGTTGTTGATGATACAGGTGGAATCACCGCGATTTCCACCACCGGCGAGAGAGACCGATAGCTCGTAAAAATCGTATTTAACGATCTCCGCGTCGATTGGACGGAGGCCGTACCACATTGGCATGGCCTTGGGGCGTCGGAGGCACTGGTCACGATCCGGAAGGCGAATGAAACGAGCAAGAGCAACCGCGTTTTATTCGGAATCAGCAGGGAGGTCGAGGACGGCATGAACATCCGGGTTGTTCAGAATAAGAAACGAGCACATTCGTCCCTTAATCGTTACGGCCTTGCCATCTTGGGGATCCTTGTTTCATGGTCTCCCGCGTTCGCATTGAGCGGCGAACATCAAGTTATCGTGGCCTACTATCCGATCCAGCCGCGATGGACGTTGCCCGCCTGTCCGAGCATACCGTGGATCGGAGACCTGGTTCGCCAATTCCCTCTGCTTGGTCTAGAACTGAACAATCGGACCAACGTCAATGTGATGCGTTTTGATTTTCAGAGCATGGCCAACGCCGGCGTGACCGTTGTCAATCCGCATACCTTTGGGACCACCGTGGACTATACCCGCTTAAACCTCATCAACCAGGCCGCGATGGATGCGGACATCATGTGGACTCCGACACTGGAAGGCCTGCGCATGTATCCCGCCGACCTGGCCGTCGCGACCATCAATATTATCAATTATTACGGACCGAGCACGAAGCTTATGCGTATCGATGGTCGACCGGTTTTCTTCTGGCACTGTTCGGACGGCGCAACCGCGCAGGAGGCGGCCGCCGCTATCGACACCGTGCGCGCCGCCTGCGGGCCGGTCATGATCATGATGAGCGAGAATTGCACCCTGGGCCAACCTTGTCAACCGGGCGGCGGGGCCATGACGGTCAATCCCCTCTTCGCGGCCGCCGATCCCACTACCGGCCAGAAACGAGTCACCGGGTTCTATCATTGGCAATGCGTTTACTGGGCCATGGCCAATCGCGGCAGCCGTCAGACTTCTGCCTCCAATTTCGTCAACACCTGTAACAACGGAGGGTTCCGGCCGGTATTGGGCACCTGTACGAGTTGGAACATCGAAAGCTGGGGTTATCAACCTGATGGTCAAAATTGCGGCATTCCCGGGGATCTGACCAACATGCCGCGCTATAACCAGCAACGATCCCTGACCGAATGGGGCTACAATCTCAACGATCTGCTTTATAACAACGCCGACAACGCCTGGATGTATATTCAGGCTTACGACGAATGGGCGGAGGGT
Source organism: uncultured Planctomycetales bacterium (assembly GCA_964642815.1). Taxonomy (GTDB): domain Bacteria; phylum Planctomycetota; class Phycisphaerae; order UBA1845; family PWPN01; genus JAAYCU01. The sequence continues at coordinate 20,377 of CAZXSA010000025.1, forward strand.
ACCACCCTGGCTCCAACGACCTATGGATGCTTTGACTGGCTGGCCAAATTACGCGAGGTATTGCGCGAAAAGGGCTGGCTTTACGGCCATTCAACCTATTGCCGACCGCCTTATCCGACCGGTTACGCGCCGACCGCGTGTGCCGATACGCTGGCTTGCGCGTCGGTCCCCCAGGCCGTCATTGCCACCTATGAAGCGGAAAGCGATTTGAGCCACCAATGCGGCAGCGCCATTACCGGTGGCTGGCGGGCGACGACGGCGAATCGAAATTGCTATATGGCCACCGGCCCCTATACGCTGACTCTGCCGGCCCAGAAACTCACCGCCCGCTTCTGGCTTCGGGTCGACAACAATACGCAGGATGATTACTCCATCGCCCGGGTGGACGTGCAAAATGCCACCACGGGCGTGCAATTGGTTTCGCGGACTATTAATCGCCGAACCTGGATGCTGGCCAACGTCTATGAGCCTTTCGATTTGGTCTTTACCGGACCGGGCAACGGCCATCAACTGCAATTTCGTACCTATACCTACGGGCGGGCCCGTCTCGATCTGGATAAAGTGGAAATTCTGGAAGACCTTCCACCGAATCTGCCCCCGGTGGTGGACGCGGGATCGAATCTGCAAATTACCTTGCCGACAAAGGCCGAGTTGCGCGGTTCGGTGACCGATGACGGCCAGCCGAATCCGCCCGGCGCCGTGACCACCCTCTGGGTTATGCAGAACGGGCCCGGTACGGTGATTTTTGACAATCCCGAAGCGGTCGTCACCCATGCCGCGTTTTCCACGAAGGGCACCTATGTGCTTCATCTGGTCGCGGATGACACGGAATACACGGCCTATGCCGATGTCACGGTTACCGTCTTGCGCAAACCACCCAATCCGGACTTCGACGAGGACGAGGATGTGGATATGCAGGATTTCGCCTACCTTCAACGTTGCTACAGCGGGAAAGGCGTGCCGCCGGCGACCGGCTGCGAGGATGCCGATCTTGACGATGATAACGACGTGGATCAGACGGATTTTACGATCTTCAAGAACTGCCTTGGGGGCGCGAATCGGCCTCCCGGCTGCTGAAAAAATAGGGAGGTTACCATGCGGATGTTTCGAGCATTCCTCGGTTGCTTAATCCTGTTCGCCATTCCGCACTCCGTATCCAGGGCCGACGACCCGCGGCCCACCATCCACGTATTCGATTTGCGTACCACCACGGGTATGACAACTCCACAACGCTGGGATATGTATCACGCTTCGATTTGCTTGCAGGGATTGGCCAATCGCCAGGCGCCGCGGATATTCTTGATCCATGATAATTATCAGGTCATCTGGCTGAATCGCTTGACCGAGAGCGGCGGTTTGTGCGAGGGGTGGTCGGTTGTGTACCTGGCCAATTTTGCCGAGTTGCTGGCGATCTATCGCGATCTGGTTGAAGGGGTGGTTGCCTACGATCCCGATCCTGATACCGGCGTCATTTCCACGTCTCTGGCGGCGACCACCGCCGCGGGAGTGGAAAACGCCCTGGCCGTCCGCAAGGATACCTCCTGGGGATCGCTTTATCGTTACCTGGTGGTCGAATCCAGTGGGCCGCGTTTGCCCGTGCTGGTCGATTTGACGGACAAATTCACCGGCTCCGGAACCATCTGGCAGACAACGACTCCCTCGACGGGCAGTGCCAAATGCGATGCGTATGTCTGGGCGAAAAATGTTTACCTGGATGCCGGCCGTTGCGATCCGACCGTGCTGAGTTATTCCCTGGATTTGTGGGGCCTGAAATACATTCAGCGCACGTACTCGTTATCCAATTTGGACTTCGCCGTCGCGCGTCGTGGTTTCTGTTTTGAACTGTCCCCCTGGGGTGACGAGATTCCCAACGATGACCCGACGCAGCCTTTAGGTACGGATCTGAATACCTACAAGGCCATTCTGGACGCATGTAACACGCGGACGCGGCAGGGCGAGATGATCAAATTCTGCGGCTTCCCGAATATCGGGTACAAGTACACCAGCATGGTCGGCGGTTTGCACGATCCGGTGCCCACCGAGTGGGAGACGGTCCGGTTGATCTCCGCGTACAACGCCTACATGGAGGTATTCTGGACGTACAATACCTCGTTTTATGCCGGTTTACGGCCGGTTATCGACGAGCGGCCTTTCGTGCAGAACCCGCCTCCCACCTATGACCAGATGGTGTCGCGCGGCTTGATCAATGCCAATAATCAAGTCGTACCCGGTAACTACATCATGGTGGGCATGGGCGACTATGACTGCGTATCGTGGACCCTCGAGCATCTGGCGGTCGATCGCTATGCGGACCCGGTTCGTGGACAGATTTACGCGACCTGGGCTGTCGATCCCAACCTGGCCGACCGAATCGCCCCGGCCATCGATTACATGTATCGCCATAAGACGGAAAAGGATTATTTCGTGGCCTGGGATTCCGGCGCGGGTTATATCAACCCCGGCCAGTTGTACGGCAACCGATCGCCATCGGGATACGCCAGCGGGGTGGCCGTCTGGCAAGGCCACTGCCGCGAGTATTATCGCCTGCTGGACTATTCGATCAGCGCCTGGCTGCTCAACGGTTATATGGGGTCCACCGGGACCACGGCCTTCCAAATCTACGAGCCGTTCAGCGGGGACGGGATCGGCTTATGGGATAGCACGACGAATATCACGTTATACAACAACATTCCGATCAAGAATGCCAATGGCGATCTGGAAAATGCCGGCTCCGCGATCATCGACTATCCCACCGGCGTCAATTTCGCCTGGTATCGAGCAGTTCTATGGTATCCCGCCGCTTTGCAACAATTGGAGAATAACTGGGCCGCCTCGGGACATAATCACCGGTTCCTTGACGCCTTCACCTTTTATTATTTGATGCGCCACCATCTGGGGGGTAATAATAATCATCGGGCGACGTGGATGGGGGATACCATCCCGCGGGTGATGGCCGCCGGTCAGAGCTATCCGGTCAGTGTTACCGTGCGTAATGATGGCTGGGATACTTGGAGCGAGGAGAGTTACTATCGGCTCAGCCACGCCTGGTTGCCGGTCGGTTCGCCCGCCGATAAGCGTATGGTGGTGGACAACGACGGATTGCACGGTACCCAGGAACGAAGCGGATCCCTCCGTCTTTCCGCCGGCAAACATCCGATTGAAGTCACCTATTTCGAGAGAACCGGCTCCGCATTGCTCGAGGTCCGTTATGAAGGGCCGGGGATCGCCAAGCAACTGATTCCCGATTCGGCCCTCTTCCGCCGAAGCGACCCGGCGACGGCCGGGGTCAATTATGCCTATTATCATGGAACATGGAACAACCTGCCGAATTTCGACTCATTAACCCCCGTCAAGAGCGGCACGTTGAGCAATTTCAGCCTGAGCCCCGCCGAGCGTGGCGATTATTTCGGCTTCAAGTACACCGGATACATTCAGATTCCCGCCGATGGCATCTATACATTTTACACGACCTCCGACGACGGCAGCCGGTTGTATATCGGCGGTGCCGAATTTCAACCGCGACATGGTTTGCCTGGCGATGTAACCATTGCTCCGGGCCAGTCCCACACCTTTTCCTTCAACGTGACCGCTCCGGCCGCCCCCGGTCGCTATGACCTCTATTATGACATGGTTCACGATCTGGTGACCTGGTTCCGCAGGGTGAATAATATCGAGGGCAAGAAGGAAGTTATTGTCGCAGCCTCTGAAAACGACGTGGATACCGACGCCGATGGCTTGCCCGACGTCTTCGAGCAGGCCAATGGTTTGTTGTATTGGCATCCTGACGATGGCATGCTCGCGAAGGCTACCCAATTAACGCCCGCGGACGGTGATCGACACGTGGACCCGAACGCCGATCTGGTTTGGACGGGGGGAATCGGGGCGACGGCGCACCGGGTCTATTTCGGTATGGATAATCCGCCGCCGATGGTCGCGCAACAGGCCGAAACCAGTTGGGATCCGGGAACGATGGTTAAGAACCAGACTTATTACTGGCGAATCGATGAAGTGACCAGCTTCGGCCTTGTACCCGGCGAGGACTGGACTTTCATGATCGCGGGCGATCCGGGCGACTTGGATCGTGACGGCGACGTGGATCTGGAGGATTTCGGTTACTTGCAGGCCTGCTATTCCGGCTCGGGTGTCGCGCCTCGGGAGGGGTGTGCCGATGCCGATGTGGACAGGGATAACGATGTGGATCAGGCGGACTTCGTGATTTTCAAGAATAACCTTCGCGGTCCCGGGCGCGCGCCGGGCGGCTGAGGAGGCGTACCGAACCACGGAGACACGGAGGCACGAAGAGGAAACAATAACCAGAAGAAGGCATGGACGATCCACACCCGGCCGAAAGTCTGTAATCTCAATCGAGCACGCTCCGCGTTTCCGAGCCTTCGTGGCGAATCATTCAGATCAGCTCCCGTTATTTTTATCCAGATCGAAGGCGGCATGGAGCGTCTTGAGTGCCTGTTCGCCATCCTTCTGGTCGATCAGGCAACTGATGACGATTTCGCTGGTATTAATGTTCTGAATGTTGACCTTGGCATCCGCCAGGGCGTTGAACATTTTGGCGGCCACGCCGGTGTGCGTTTTCATGCCGATGCCGACGATGCTGACCTTCGCTACGTTTTCGTCCAGTTCGACCTGTCTGAGACCGATTGCCTTGGCCAGCTCCTCGCCACAGGCGACGGCTTCCTTGGCGTCGGCCAGTGAGGTGGTAAAGCTGATATTCGCCACCTGGCCGTGCTCATAGACGTTTTGGATGATATCATCGACGACGATCTTATGCTTGGCCACGTGGGCGAAGATTTGAGCGGCGATGCCGGGTTTGTTGGGCACGCCGATCATGACCACGCGGGCCAGGTCGCGTTTGAGGGTCACTCCGCGAACGACGATTCCTTCCATTCCGGTCGTTTCTGCCACGATCATGGTTCCTTTCGTATCGGTTAACGAACTACGCACATGGATAGGCACGTTGTACTTCTTGCCGAACTCGATGGATCGCGAGTGCATGACCTTGGCCCCGAGCGAGGCCAGTTCAAGCATCTCGTCGTAGGTGATCTCGTCCATTTTGCGGGCCTGGGGCTCGATCCGCGGATCGGTGGTATAGACCCCGTCCACGTCCGTGTAGATTTCGCAACTGTCCGCTTGCAAGGCGGCGGCCAGAGCGACGGCGGTGGTGTCCGAGCCGCCGCGTCCGAGGGTGGTAAGGGCTCCCTGGTCCGTGACCCCCTGGAAACCGGCGATTATGACGATCTTTCCGGCGTCCAGCTCGCGCTTGATCCGCTGGGCGTCGATGGAATGGATGCGGGCCTTGGTGTGCGAGTCGTCCGTAAGCATGCCGATCTGACCGCCGGTGAAGCTGATCGCCTGATGCCCGGAGGCTTCGATAGCCATGGCCATCAGCGATATCGATACCTGCTCTCCGGTGGTCAACAGCATGTCCATTTCGCGTTTGGGCGGGTTGGGGTTGACCTCGTTGGCCAAGGCGACGAGCTTGTCGGTGGTTTTCCCCATGGCCGACACGGTCATCACCACCTGCTGGCCGTCAAGCTTGGCTTTGATGGCCCGCCGGGCGGCCCGGTGAATTTTTTCCGCGTCCGCCACGCTGGAGCCGCCGAATTTCTGTACGACGATACTCATGAATCTGAATCCACCGTCTACGCGCTCTCGAATCGATCCACCTGCAACTGGCGGGCGAGCGCTTCGGCCCTCAGGCGGTGGGTGATCTCGGCCGATGGCGGCCGATAAATCCACGACACGATAGGTTTATCCTGTTGGCGGGCATTTCGCAAGAGGATCAGCTCCCGCATGGCGCTGAAAACGTAATTTTTGTGGGGAATAGGCGGTTGGTGTTCGGTTTCCTCGTCGCCGGGCAGGTAATCGGCATGAAAGTCGATCTGATGGTACGGGCCGGCCAGGAGGCGGTTCAAGGCGGCCATGGAGGCCAGCCCGGTTCCGTCCGAATCGGCGACCAGCCGCCACCCATTGGCCCGGTTTCGGACGCCGGCCAGACATTCCATGACCGTTTCGTTCAGCAATGCTCCCGGGGTGGCCGCCAATCGCAGGGTCAACACCTCTCCACCCCAGACCGCCAGCAGTCGTTCAAAGAAATCAACCCGGCACCAAGGGACAAGCCCGCCGGCGTCGGTCAATTCGAGAAGACATTCGCCCGGCGGCGGTCCGCTCAGCTTGTGCAGGCTCGGGATGGTTTCGCCGGACAAGCGCAAAATCGCCGGCCCGAACAGGCGTTTTCGCTCTTGGGCGGCGACCTGTCGGCCTTGAGACCATCGGGTGAGTTCTTCCGAGCCGGTAGCGTTCCTTTCCTCCACCTAACCCTCCTGTCCCGATTTGAGGAAGTATTCCATCAGCTCGTGGCCTGGGTCGATGTGCAGATCGCTTTGCCGACCCTGTTCCTCCGTGAATCGCTCGGACTCATCCGCGATGACCCTGGTGCCGGCCATCCCGAAGGGGACGGGGTCGGACACGTGGGTACGTTTCGCCACGGGGGTCGGGTGGTCGGGCAGGCAGAGAATCCGCCACTCATCGAAGCTCTGCAACTTTTCCAGTAGCGGTCCGACGATATGCTCGTCGATCTGTTCGAGGGCCTTGATTTTATTGGCGGCGTCGCCGTTGTGGCCCATTTCGTCCGGGGCCTCGATGTGAACCGCCACGAGATCGACTTCATCGAGGGCCTGCACGGCCGCCTGGCCTTTGCCGGCGTAGTTGGTGTCGATGTAGCCGGTCGCTCCGGGCACATCGATCATTCGCCAGCCGATGCTCAGGGCGATACCCCGGAAAAGATCGACGGCGGTGATGGCCGAGCACCGGATGCCGAATCGTTGCCGGAAGTTCGGCAGCTTGGGCATGGGGCCCTGGCCCCAGAGCCAGATCGAGTTCGCGGGGTTTTCGCCGAGATCGCGGCGGGTCTGGTTGATCTCGTGATTTTCCAGCACCTCCCGCGAACGGGTCATCAGCGAGCGGACCAGGTCGCTGCCTTTGCCGACGGGCAGGTAGCCGGTGATATTCTGGCCGGGAATATCGTGCGGGGGGGTACATTCGACCTTGATATCTCCGGCGTTCTTGACCGTCATCAGGTGACGATAACCGACGCCCGTATGGAAACGGATGCGTTCGTCGCCGAGTTGCCGCTGCAGGTCGGCGATGAGGGTTTCGGCCTCGGGCTGGGAAATATGCCCGGCGGAAAAGTCCTCCATGGTCTCCTCGCCAAGCGTTACCAGGTTGCAGCGAAAGACCAGCTCCTCCGGTTCGAGGGATATCTTCTTGGCCACCGCTTCGAGGGGTGCACGGCCGGTGTAGTAGATTTTCGGGTCATAGCCGACGACCGACAGGGTGGCCACGTCGCTGCCCGGGGTCATGCCGTCGGGCACGGTTTTAATCAGGCCCATGCGGCCGTGACCGGCGATCCAATCCATGTGGGGAATCTTGGCCGCCTCGAATGCGGTTTGACCACCGTATTCGGCCAAAGGATCGTCGGCGGCCCCGTCGGGAACAATAATCGCATATTTCATAAACGCAACACTCTCCAATTTATCCATCCGCCCGTGACCCGGTTCCATCCGTCCCGGGCAATCAACGGTTTAAAAATAATAGCCCGCGAAGGGTGGTTTGTCACGATGGCCATGGCCCCCAAGGTTATTAACCTGCGCCATGCCCCCCCCACGTTTCGTTGACCAGCCCGACGCAGTTTACCTCGCCGTGGCGGGCGAGCCAGAGAAAATATTTACCAGCTCGAAGCGTCAGCGAGGGTTCGCCGGCGTAAGGATGAGGGAGAAGAGAAGACAGACGGGGAAAATACGCAATACCAGCCCGCAGCAGTTTATCCGCCGTGGCGGACAAGCAAGGGACACCACCCCGATGCAGTTTCCCGTCTATAACGAGGGAGGCAAGCGGATAAACTGCTTCGGGCTGGTAATGTTCCCTTGCTCGCGCCACGGGCTGGTGGGAGGTTCCTTATCTAATCTCTCCGTCGCTCTGTCCCGCCGTCCCTCCGTCTTCCCGGCTCCCCCTCGGATCGAAGAACAAACTATCCTACCCGACCGTTTCCGTCACGGGTCCGGTCAAGTTCAGCTCAACATCACGGCGTGACAGGGAGCGCATACGGCCTATAATACGCCGCTTGGTTGGCAGGAAGGGCGCTGGATGGTTTACTGTCTGGGGCGGGGGCCTCCTTTGTGGCCAGTTGGTTCTGGCGATAGAGGGGCAATTGTGGCCGACAGTGATGGAACATGTACGTGAAAATATCAGGCGGTTATCGTAGTGGTTATTTGTTGGCTTGTTGGGGCTTTATCAACCTGCTAGCCGGCTGCATGGCGGAGCCCTCGCTGACGATCCGGTTGAATCCCGACGTTCAACGACCGGCCCGGTCGGTAGTCATTTTTTTTCCCGACGGGATGGACGCCTCGCGTATGTCTGCCCTGGCCGCCGCGGGTCGATTGCCTAATATCCAAAAGTATTTTCTTGATGGCGGAGTCGGCGTTGAATACGCCATCAGCAGCCTTCCTTCCATTACCTATGCCAATTGTTCCTCGTTAATCACCGGTTTATATCCCGGCCATCACGGGATCATGGGTAATTTCTGGTTCGATCGTTATAGCCTGATCGGCCGGTATTACATGACCTTCGAGAGTTACCGAACGGTCAACGAACATATGGTCCAACCGACTTTATACGACATGCTGGGCGAACAATTCACCTTCAACATCCAAGGGCACACCCGGCGGGGGGTAACTCAGACGCTCGACAATGAGTATATGTTTGCCTGTTACTGGGCCGTCGGAGGGTATATGCACGCGGACTGGTACGCGGGGCAGACTTTCGCGACGGTAGGGACGATCGCCAACCAGGTCAAACGCTGGCCGACGGTGATCATGTCCTACTATC
>CAZXSA010000026.1:0-28525 GCA_964642815.1 uncultured Planctomycetales bacterium
CCGCATCGGCCTCGACGAACGCGACCACATGCACGAATCCATGGAATACTGGGAACACCTCAACGGCCGGGAATTCAGGTAGTCATTGCACATGCGATATGACGCAGGCGTGTTTGCCGGAGGCGGTGGGTTCGATGCGGTCGAGGCGGTGGATATGGATGTCCACCTGCGTGTCCATGCGGCGGAGCAGGCCGTCGCGGATGTCCTGTTCGGTTCGCGGAGTGTAGCGGTGGTCGGCGACTACCTCGATATCCAGTCGGTCGAGGTCCGGTTGAACGATGCGGAATTGACGCAGGCCCTCGGCTTCGCGCAGGACGTAAATGAGCGAAAGGGCGTGCATGCGGCGGAGATGGTTGCCTTCGCGGCAGACGATGTGGTCGGTGAGACGGCCGCGCACTTCCGCGAGACTCGCCAGCGTCGAACCGCAGGAGCAGCCTTGTGATTCATCGGCGGCGCGGGCCAGATCGCCCACGCGATACCGGATGATCGGCATGGCGAACGCTTCGAGATGAGTGACCGTAACATACCCGATCCCACCCGGGCCGACCGGCCTATCGCCTTCGTCGAGTAACTCGACGATCACGTTTTCCTCGGGCATGTGCAGAGCGCCTGCCGGGCAGGCGTGAGCCAGCAGCCCGCCGTCGCGGCAGCCATACTCGATGGCCGCCGGGACACCGAACGCACGTTCGATCACCGCGCGATCTGGTTCCAGCAGCACTTCGCCGGTGACGAACACCGCCCGCAGGCAAGCCGAACCGAGGCCGCCGGGGGCGATCCCGTTATCCAAAGCGTATCGGGCCAGCAAGGCCAGACTGCTGGCATATCCGTACAGGCACATCGGCCGCCCTTCGCGTATCGTCTGAACATAGGCAGCCATCGTCTGCTCGGACAGCTCGAAAGCGTTGAGAATCCGTTGATTGAGCAGGCCGTCACGCCATTGCCGCAGCCGGTCGTTGGTTTTCAGTTCGATCGGCGCGCCCCAGAGCAAAATCTCCGTATCACCCGGCCGCACGCCCCACCAGCCGCGTGCTCGCCAGCGGGCGGCCTGGTCCGCCGCCGCCCGGGAACGGTCGAAATAGAATTTCAATGCCTTGCCGCCCGAGCCGCCGGTGCTGTAAGGCAGCGGCCCGCCGCCCGGGCAGCCGTGCCAGGTCATCTCCTCCAGATGATCGCTGATCTCGTCGCGGGTGAGGATCGGCAGTCGGCGCAGATCTTCGATATCCAGATGTAGATCGCGTGGATCAAGGCCGGCCCGGCGAAATCGCTCGGTGTAAAAAGGACAATGTTGTTCGGCGAGTCGCAGGAGCCGTTGCAGCTTGTCTTGCCGCAGGCGGTGGAGTTCCTCGACGGGTGCGTTCTGCGTGCGGCGCAGTCGGCCGAGCCGGCGAATGGTATCCCGCCGCCGCAGGCGTTCGGTGAGCGGCCAGAACAGACGACCGGCCAACAGGCGATTCATGATCCCACCTCCGCGGGCGATGCCGTCGCTTGGTCCCGTTCGGTCGCGTAGCGGTAGCTCATGGCGGAGGATGCGCCGACAATCGCGTTGGCGATCCAGGCCCGGCGCTGTTGAAGCACGCGGGCAAACACCGCCCGGACTTCGTCGGCCACGTGCCGCCAGCCGCGAGCGCCCCCGTGAGCCGAGATCAGCGGGCGGTTCCATTCTTGATCGAGAACCTGGACCATTGCTTGGCTCAACGCGAAGGTATCGCCGTCGGGCACGATAAGGCCCAACTGAGGCGAGCAGACCTGCTCGTAGTTTCCGCCCACGTCGGTCGCCACCACCGGAGTACCGGCGGCCAGGGCCTCGGCGATCGCGTTGCTGCATCCTTCGCTGCGCGAGGCCAACACCATCGCGTCGGCCGCGTTGTACATCAGGTTCAGCCGCTCGGCCGCGACCGGCCCGGTGAACTCCACGCAAGGCTCGCCCGTCTCACGCACCGCCCGGTCATTGCATTGCTCGATCATGGCCATGACCCGCCGACGAAACTGGCGTTCGCCGCGCAGGCTACCGGCCAACACCAGCCGCACATTGCTCCGCGCCGCCCGAACGGCGGGCAAGGCTTCCACCAGTCGATCGAAGCCCTTTAGCCATTGCAGATGGCCGACGGAAAGCAGATAGCGGTTGCTCGAGTTCCAACCCAACATCGCGCGGGCCTGTTCGCGATCCATGAGGTGAAAGGTGGCCGTGTCGATGCCGTTGGGGATGAGATCGACCTCCAGGTCGCTGCCGGCCACCTTGTGAATCCAGTTCATCAGGCTCTCGCTGACGGCGATGCGGGCGTCCACGCCGCGGAGCATGGCCGCGATCTGCCGGCGACGAATCATCCGCTTACTGAGCGATACGATCTTGCCGCGTACGGTCACGACCACGGGGATCCCCAATCGGCGGCCGGCCAGCCAGGCGCCCACGCCGTCGGGATACTCGAAATGGGCGTCGATAAGGTCGATCGGCTCGGCCAGGCGTTCGATATAACGTCGCAAGGCGTGGCTATAGGCCAGCCCGTCGGTGGCCCAGCCCAAGACCGGTATGCTGAACATTCGCGGATAATCCGCGGGTAACGGGTGGTCCTGGGCGGCCAGGTCAGCGTTGCGTCGAAGCCCAGGGCACCAGGGCTGCGGCGCGACCACGCGCAGATGGATCGGGTCCGCGTACAAATCGCCGGTCATATCCGCATCTACGGGCAGGGCCGCCACCCGACGTTGCACGAAGATACCTTGGTCCGGGTGGTCCGGCGTCGGATAGCACATGGTGGTGGTCAGTATGTTCATCCGCTAAGCACCTGCATGGTGGGTGCGGCATCCGGTATCAAACCGGCTCGGGCACCATGATGGTGCCGCCGTGCCCACAGTTCCAACGTACACAGCGTCCAGAGCACCGCTCCGTGACGACGTAATCCGCTCTGATGAATGTCGATCGTTCGCCGAATCGCCGCCGGGTCGATCCATTCCCCGCAAAGCGTATCCCGGGTGGTCAGTAAATCGCGCATCCAGCCATTCAACGGCCCGCGGAACCATTCGTCCAGGGGAACATCAAATCCCTTCTTGGGTCGATTCGCGATATCGTCGCCGACCCAGCCGGCCAGTGTCCGGCGCAGCACGTGTTTGCCTGTCGTACCGTTGAGTTTCATGGTCGTCGGCATGCGGGCGGTCAATTCCACGAGTCGATGGTCAAGCAGAGGTACGCGCACCTCCAACCCGACGGCCATGCTGGCCCGATCCACCTTGGTCAACATGTCGTCCGGCAGAAGCGTTTTCATGTCCATATACAGCAACCGGTTGAGCAGGGCCCGCGATGAACAGCGGGCGAACAGCTCCCGGCCGCGCAGAAAGCTGTCGTATCCCCCGGTTTCCTCGAGTACATCCGGGCGCAGAAGCATACCGGGCAACTCGCCGGCCGCCAGCGATATACTGCGCAGGTGCGCGGTTGCATCGTCGCGGGCCATGTTCTGCAAGGTGCGTTTGGCGCGTAGCGGGCGGGGCAACCAATCGGCTTTTGGATAAATGCTCCCGATTACGCCAAGCATGCGGCGTACGCCGTTCGGTAACTGGGCGCGCCAACGGGCCTCGGCCAGGTCGAAACGATAGCGGCGGTAGCCGGCCAGCATTTCGTCGCCCCCGTCGCCCGAAAGAGCGACGGTCACCCGCTCGCGGGCGGCTTGAGAGAGGTAATAAGTGGGGATCGCCGACGAATCGGCGAATGGCTCGTCGAAATAATGAGCCAGGTGCTCGGCCGCCCGGATGGTTTCCGGGGCGACGATAAACTCGCAATGTTCGCAATGGAGCCGCTCGGCAAATCGACGCGCGGCGGCCCGCTCGTCGTGCGTATCCTCCCGGAAGCCGGCCGTCTGGGTCAGCACCCGGCCCGATGCCCGCCGGCACATGGCCGCCACGATGGTGGATGAATCCACTCCGCCGCTCAAAAACGCTCCCAGCGGCACATCGGCCACCATCTGCAGCCCAACCGCGTCCTCCAGGCCGGCGGCGAACTCTTCCACCCAGGCCGACTCCCCCCGTTGTCCGGCATCGTCGCGGAAAGGAATGTCCCAGTAGCGGCGGAGACTGGTACCCGAAACCGTGCAGACGGCCATGACGCCGGGTTCAAGCTTGCGGACCGATCGATAAATCGTACGCGGCGCGGGCACGTGGCCAAAGGTGAAGTAATCGCTCAGGGCGCAGGGGTCGATTTGTGGAGCCCAGTCGCCGACGGCCAGCAGGGCCTTGAGCTCCGATCCGAAAAGCACCCGTCGCCCATCATCATGCCAGTACAGCGGCTTAATGCCCAATCGATCGCGAGCCAGGATCAGCGTACGCTTCTTCTTGTCCCACAAGGCGATGGCGAACATGCCGTTCAGGTATTCAACGAATGATTCTCCAAAATCCTCGTAGAGATGGACGATGACTTCCGTATCGCATTGGGTGCGCAGACGATGTCCGCGTTTTTGCAGCCCTTCGGCCAGCTCGCGATAGTTGTAGATTTCACCGTTGAAACATACCCATATCGAACCGTCCTCGTTTCCCAGCGGCTGGCCCCCGCCTTCGAGATCGATGATGCTGAGCCGTTTGTGTCCGAAGCTGGCCCATTCGTCACCATAGGTACCGCTCTCGTCCGGGCCGCGATGCGGCAGAGTGGCGGCCATGGCCGCCCCAACCTCTCGCTCGCCGGCCCGCAAGCCGGCAAATCGCACCAGGCCCGCTATTCCGCACATGCCAACTCCTCCATGATCCCGTGGCCGACCACGTCTTTCCGTTCGGCCAGCGTGCGATACAACCTGCGATATTGCTCGACCCACTGTTGCAGGGAAAAACGGCGTAGCACTTCCGCGCGGGCCGCCGCCCCCACGCGCTGCCGTGCCGACGGGTCGAAAAGGGCGTGTAAAATAACCTCGGCCATTTGCGCCGGCTCGTCCGGTGGCACCAGCCAACCGGTCCGATTCGGATTAATCAACTCGCGATTGCCACCTACGTTCGTGGCCACGATGGATAGTCCGGAGGCCATCGCCTCCAATAGCGCATTGCTGCTGCCTTCCGACCGGCTGGGGAGAACGAATAGCTCCGCCGCCCGCAGCAGGTCGGGCACATCCTCGCGTCGGCCCAGAAAACGCACGCGCGCCGCATAGCGCAACTGCTCCGCTTGAGCCCGTAGCGACTCGCCCAGCGGGCCTTCGCCGACAATCAGTAATTGAACCGATCGATCGGCCAAGCAGACCTTTCGCCAGGCGGCCAGCAACACGTCGAGACCTTTGATCGGCAGCAGGTTGGCCACGCAGATCACCGGGACGATCCCCTCGTCCAACCCCAGCTTTCGACGCAGATGTTGTTTGTGTTGATCGCTTTCCGCCGGTCGATAAAGTTCCGGATCGATGCCGTTGGGGATGACGTATACCTTATCGGCGGCGACTGACCACTCATGGTGCAACATTTCGGCCGCCTCGTGGGAGACGGCCACGATGGCGTCCGCGCGGTTGGCCGCCAGCCGGTTCAACCATCGCCGCCGGCCGGAAACGGGCTGCGTATGCGTTCGACCGTGATAACTTAGAATCAGCCGGGTGTTTGCCAGACCGCGGGTGGCCAGAACGGCATCCATCCAAGCACTCGTACCGCGCGCATGCACGATTTGCGGGCGGGTTGATCGGATCAACTTACGCAATCCGCGCCAGGCCCATCGGCCGCCGTGCAAAATGTGCGTCGAGGTGCTTGATCGGCACCGTTCGACCATCGTTTCGTCGCCGTTTCCAAGGACACACACCGCGTGGACGATGTCTTCCGGCGAGTTTTCCAGCAGGCGGATCATCGCCCGTTCCATACCCCCGGCGAATAGCGAGGCCGTCACCTGCATGATCCGAACGGGTTCGACGCACGTCCGTTGCTCCGAGACCAACGGCGCATGGGAAGGCATCATGTCTTTCAACATCGCTCGCCCTCCTGGTCGTCAACCGAACCCTCGGACGAGCCTTTGCGAATGAGCCAGGAAAACAGCGAGCCGTGATCGGGCCACGCCGCGTGAAGAAGCGTATCCACGATGGTTCGGACGGTTGGAAGTCGTCGGATACCAAGCCCGAGATAATCACCACAAGTCAGTCGGCATACCTTGTAGGCCGGCATGGCCCGGCGAAGCAGATCGGCCGGCTCGAACCCCGCCGATGTCCCCGCGCCTCGGGCATGGGGATCGACCAGATCGAGCAGCGATTCCTCGCTCAGCGGCGCTGAGAGAAAACCCTCGTTAATAAGACGGTCGTTTAGCTCGACGGCCCAGGCGTTTTCATTGATGGGCGGTATATCGGTGTGTCCGCCGCCCAGCCAGGTTCGCAGCCGCCGCCGATTCTGCCGGAAGTCGGTGTACCAGGCGATACGATCCATTCCTCTTGCGAAGCGGAACATGCGTGATCCGAAATATGCGCGGTTTGGTTCAAACCCCAGGGCGAAATAGCCGCCGGGCCGCAGGACCCGGTCGATTTCGCGCAACACGGCGATCGGATCGGGCACATGATGTAAAGCCGCGTTCATCCCCAACAGATCGACGCTCTTGTCCGCCAGAGGCAATGAGGCTCCATCCCCGGCCACCGGGAATAAATTCGTCCTTGCCGGCTTACCGCCGTTGTTCATCCATTTTGACCGGGTCGCTTTCAGGGTGGTCAATCCCAGGTCCACGGCGATAAGTCGATCTTTTCCTTGTAAATAGGGGCGCCATATCCCGCTGACAAATCCGGTTCCGCAGGCCAGGTCGACCACGACGCGGGACGCGCGGACCGCCGGATGGGCCAGGACCCGCCGGGCAACCACTTGCCAGAAGGGTCGCTCCACGCGATGACGGTAACGGTGTTCGGCGTCGAAAGCATGGCCGGTCAACTCGTGATAAAGCTGGTTGACCCGCCGCACCAGAGCGGCGTGGTTTGTCGGCTCTACGCCGGGGTTGAGCGGCTTATCCATAGTCGCGGTATCGGTGTACATCACGATATCACCGCTTCCTTGATCCCGGCCCCCAAGCCGAGTTGCGGCAGTTCGACGACAACCGTCTGACCGACTTGCTGACGAATTTCGTTATACACCGCCCGATCGAGACAGACCGGCAGGGTCAGGATGATCCACATTCCCTCGGTGTACAACCGGCTCACGAAGAAGCTGGAAACCAGGTATACCAGCAGCGACAGCCGGTTGGCGAAGATGATCAACTCCAACAGGTCCGAATCCTCCAACTGGCGTACTTGCCTGCTGAGCCTTCCCAGCGTCCACCAGGCAAGTCCCACCGTGCCCAGAAACGCCAGCAGACCGACGATGCCCAATTCCGCCGCGCACAAAATATACGTATTGTGCGCGTCCCGCCGGGCGGAGCCCTCCTCGGAAAAGATTTCCGGAGGAGCGTAGTGGGAGATCTCATACTCGAAACGCCCGATTCCCACGCCCATCGGCCTCTCCTGAATCATGAGCCAAGCTGATTTCCAGATCAACAAACGGTTATGCGATGATTTGTCTCGCTCCTCGGCCGAGCTGAAAATAGTAACCATCCGCTCGCGGAAATAGCTATCGCTGAGAAACACGCCGCCGCACAAGCCGACCAGCAACCAGCTCACCGCCCAGCGTCGATGTCGTTTGGGGATATACCACAAGGCCAGGGTTCCGGCGATCACGCCGGCCACGAACGCGGAACGGGCACGGCAGAGCAGGATGGCGTTCACGCTGTATCCGGCCGCGAGGAAGGCCAGGAGTTTCAAGCCCCAGGAACGTTGTCGCAGCACCACCGCTACGAAGGGCAGCAGCGCGAACAGGTGGATGGCCAGGGCCGCCGATTCCCGGAAGTCCGGCCCCCCGATACCGTTCAGACGATTTTGCGAGAAGGCGCTGAGCGGGGCGTTTCTTGATTCATGCCCGAGGTATAGGGCCATGAGGGTAAAGACAAGGGTCAACTGCCAAAGTCGCCGGCGCGTCACCACCACGTGGGACATCATGAAAACAAAAAGGAATACCTTCAGGATCTTGTCGAGGGCGATTTCACTGCGCGGAATCCATTCGTTGACCATCACGCAGGAAACGAGAACCGCGAAAATGAAAGCGACATAACCCCATTCCACGCCGGACATGAAATGGCGGCCGAAACGCAGTCGGTTCAGGTTGAGCAGCGTACCGACGAGCAGGCAGATGCCGCAAATAAAGGAATACCGGATCCCCAGCGGTTCCAGCACCACGCCCCACCAGGTCGTTTGCGGGTAGACGTGATAGAGGACGATATAGCAGACCACGCCGATCATGGGGACCATGAAAGCGGCGGTACAACTCCCGCAGAAATACAACATGAAAATGATACTACGAAGCGGCATGAGCAAACGCCTCCTCGTGCAAGGCTGTTGGCGAAGGGGCGAGGCCCTCCGCCGAACGGGCCGTCAGGATTTCATATTTGGGTCGATCTTCGCCGGTCAGAACCGTCATCAGCAAATCAGCCATACGCGACCAGGAAAACCGCCGATGAACCATCTCTCTTGCCGCCAGCCCGGCCGCGCGGGCGGCGCGTGTGTCGGCCAGCAAGGCCTGGACCCGTTCGGCAAACCGCTCGGGCTGGTCCTCCACCCACAGGCCGTGCTTTTCGTCGACCGGCAAGGCCGCCGCCCCCAAGGACGTGGCCACCACCGGACAACCCGCGGCGCAGGCTTCCAGCACCTTGTTTTTAATACCGCTCCCGCTGACCATCGGAGCAAGGGCCACGCGAGCTCGGGTCAGCCAGGAGGCCATGTCGTCCACGTAACCGGTAACGGTCACCCCGGGGATTTCCGCTAAAGCCCGAACCTTCAACGTTGGGTTTGCGCCTACGATGGCTAACGCAATCGATGGCGTTTTCGCCGAATCCAGGCCGGCTCCGCCTTGCCGCCATTTTCGCCATACCAGCGGCCAAATACGCCGGGCCAGATACACCGCGGCCGTTTCGTTCGGTGGAAAATCCATCGCCCCGGTGAAGACCGCCAGCGGTTCGGTACGCTCGGTGGCGAGCGACCGGACCTGTACGCCGTTGGGAACCACGTGAACCGGCCGGCCCGTCGTGGAGGAAAGTGTTTGAGCATCCAGCGGAGTCACCGCTACAAGTGCGTCCAGGTTGGGCAGGGCATGTTTGCGAATACACCCGATACTCCAAGCGGTTTTCCATCCCGTTGGCGACCATCTCCGGCGAAGGGGAAGGCTCTTGCGCAACAAGGCGGGATCGTCAATCAGGTCGCCGACTACTCGTGGTGAACCAGTCGTGTCTTTGGCCCGCGCGGCGGTTAGCAGATAAATCACCGAAGGCAGATCGAAGCCAAGAACGGCATCGAACGCGCTTGCCCGACGATACACGTCGGCCAGAAGTTCGGATGAGTAGCCCAGGAAAGAGAACGCCTTGCTCAGGTTCCCGGAAATCGGCAGACACTGCGCAAGCATTTCCCGGTTGTCGGGTTTTGGGGCGACCGTCTCGACGCATATATCGGGTAGAATACTTTGCGCGACACGGGCCAAGGTAGGTTCGGGCACCAGGCAAGTCATCCGACATCGGCCCGCGAGTTCACGCAGCAGATACGCAATGCGCAAATTTCGGCCGTGAGCCAGATTCGTCAGGTTAAACGGCATGGGTACGAGTACTTTCATGCGTTGATCAATCCTGTCCGCGCGTCCTCAATCCGCGTTCGTGCATCACCACGCAAGGCGGCAAGCGTTTTATCCAAAGTTGTCTCGATGCCGAACCGGCGAAGGGCGCTGACTCGCCCAGCCTGGCCGAGCCGATCACGCAGAGCCGCGTCAGAGGCGCATGCGACCAAAGCCTCGGCTAGTTCGGCCGGCTCGAAGCTCTCCAACCGCCAGCCATTCACCTGATGATCGATCTGCCCGCGGGCCCCGGCGGTGGGGGTGGCCACGACCGCACGTTCACAGGCCATCGCCTCGGCCAAGGCCAGACCGAACGATTCCGTCCGGCTGCAAAGGACGAAGACATCCAGAGCACTATGGAAAGCCGGCATGTCCTCCACGAAATCGACAAACTTGAGCATCTCGGCCACGCCTCGACGGGTGGCCAGTTGGTTCAATGATTCTTTCTGTTCGCCCTGGCCCGCGACGACCGCCAGAATCGGAATTTGCCGGGCGTGAAGCCGGGCCAGAGCCTCGATCAGTAAGTCCACGCCCTTTTCCTTACTCAGTCGGCAAGCGGTGCCAACCACTATTGTTCTTTCGCCGGCGCCCCATTGCGCGCGCCATCGCTCTCGGCCCGCCGGATCGAAACGAAAGACCTGCCCATCCACGCCGTGGGGGACAACATGGATCTTTCGCCGCGGCACACCCTGCCAGCGGATGATCCGCTCGCGGTCCTCCGTGTTCAGCGTGACTACCGCCGTCGCCGCCGTCGCCGCCAGCCGATGACGCAGAGCTTGAGGTACCCGCCACCAACTCAGTCCTTCCATGCGTCCGTTCATCCATCGCGGCCGCAACCGGCGATGATCGCGGGCGTCCACCATTTGATGGACCCAGACCGTGGGCACCCCGGCTTGCCAGGCCAGCCAGGGCAAAAGCCAGTAACGCCGCCGGCCGTTGGCGTTGATGATCAAACCGTCCGGACGCTGTCGAATGATCATCTCCTTGAACACGTGGGCGAGTTCGAGCACGGTACGGGTTTGCTCGGAAGGGATGGTAGTGACTGCCAACCCTTCCGCTTGGGCCCGGGCGAAAATGTTCGCATGGCTGCCGGGTATCGGTATCCAGAAAATATGCGGTTGCATCCCGCGCCGCCTGGCCGCTTGAGCCATGGCCACCAGGTACCGCTCCGCTCCGCCGAAACCTGGCGTATCCGTGACGAAAGTCAGTCGGTGGACTAAATTGTTTTCTGACACCGTTTTCATCTTGACAACTTTTCCGGTCTGATACCTGTTCGTGCCGCGCCTAACGTTTCCGCGAAGCGCCCGGCCAGTATCCTCCGATCATGGACGTCCAGCCGCGACCACCGCCGATCCGGCCAGTGGTTTCCCTCCAGGTAGTCGGTCGCGATCCGTTCAATGGCCTCCGCGACACGCCGCGAATCCTCGATCGGCACCACCTCGGCCGCCCCCGCGTCGGCGGCGAGAGCGGCGGTCTGCGTTCCGGTCGGCACCAGCAGCAGCAGATGCGTCGGTAGAGCGAGCAGCTCGAACAGCTTGCTGGGAATGATTTGCCGTGTGTGCTGACAGTCCGGCAGCAATTCCAGGGAACACGCCGACTCGCAGATCAGCCGGATGACCGCCGGGTGATCGAGGTAGCCAACCAATTGCATCCAGGAGGGGCACGCTTCCCGCCAATACCGCTGTTGTCGGGCGTCAAGTGTCCCCGCAACCACCAGTCGCACTCTTCCTTGCCATTCCGGATGCCGAACAAGTACGCGGTTGATGGGTTCGACGATACGGCTCAGTTCCCGCCGTCCGTAGAACGCACCGGCGGCCACGAACACGCATTCCGGTAACTTGGTGATACACCGTCCGCCCAGCGCCGTCATGATGTCGTCGCGGTCGAAGCCGTTGGTGATGGTCCGCGCGGTGTGCCGGTCGCGGGCGGGGTAACGAGCCAACAGATCCTCGAGCAGGGCCTCGCAGGTGGTGACGACCATCGCCGCCTGACGCATCACCTGTTGTTCGGTTCGGCGCAAGATTTCGAGTCGTCGTCGATCGGCCGGCTCGCGATCGAAATCGCTGATGAAGGGATCGCGCACGTCGGCGACCCACGGCAGACCGGTCTTATACGCCAGGCGCGACGCCACTTGATGGACGATGATCGGCGGCCCGGTGGAGATGATCACATCGAAGGGTGCATGGCGATGACGGCGTAGCGCGGCCCGCGCCGCGGCCGATATCCACAAGGACACGCCGTCCCGCAAGCCCAGGCGTTCCACCCATCTCGCGAGTCGCCAGTAAATGCGTTCCTCGATCCACGAGGGTGACCAAGGGGTGGCTGGGTTGTCGGCGGAATCCGCTTTGGCGGAATGAAACCGTCGCAACAGGTCGCCGATCCGCCCGGCCAGACAGGCCGGCTCCGCGCCGCGTACCCGATGCACGCGAACCTCGGGCGGCAGATCGGCCATTAGGGAGGGATCGTGCCAGGGGAAACGCGCATGCCCGGCAGCCAGCACCTCGACCTGCCAGCCAAAGGTGGGCAGATACTTGGCCAGCTTCGCCGCCCGTTGAACGCCGCTGCCGCCGGTGGGCGGGAAGGTGTAGCTGATAAGCAGGGCGCGGCCGCCGCGATGATCCCCGTTGCCGGACGGAGTAACATCCGGGGCATGGACGAGCCATTCCCACCAAGTGCCGACAGGCGAATCAACCATGGGCGTGCGGTCTTCCGTTCCCTCCGGCGGCCATGACCGCGCCCGCGACGGTTCAGCCATGCCAGGCAGCGGAAATATCGGAACTGTAGGGATGCAATTCATGTTAACGCTATCCGAGGAACTCCCATCGCAATGTAGCTCATGCCCGCGCCCATACCGCCAAGTTGTCACCGATGAGCCGGGAACTCGTATGTTTCTCAGGCCGTACAGCCAGTAAACGCTCCACCCGAACGAGGGCCTCATCGAGGTTTCGAGGAGGATCCTGATAAAGTTCCATCCCCAGACTCCGTGGAGTGGCCCACGATAGCAGCTTTCGAGCCCGCCACCGCAAGCCCTCGGGTAGACGGTTGCTCAGCGGATCCAACTCTGGACGCCAGGCCCAGTCGACGCCGCTTGTGCTGGTCAACGACTTCATCTCCGATACGGTCAGGCCGCCATCCTCCATCACCCGGCTCAACGATTGCCCGTCGAACAGAAACAGATGGAAACGATTTAAACCCAGCCATCGCCGGCCGCCCAATCGTCGCCACCAACCGCCCCAGTTGGGCGTTTCCACGACCGCCCAGCCGCCGGGAACCAGAACCTGTCTTATCGCCTGGACAAATCGTCGCGGCGTGGTCACATGCTCGATCACGTCGGTGGAGATAACGACATCGAACGGGCCGATGCGGTCTGCATGGTCCTCCAGGGTGCCTACTCGGATCGCCAGGTCGAACTCAGCCGATGCCGATGCCGCCGCTTCCTGGGCGATCTCCACGCCCTCGACACGCCACCCGCGGCCGCCAGCCAGCGCAAGCAAATGCCCCAGGGCGCAGCCTACGTCCAGCAGCCGGTTTCCAGGGCACCGACCCTCCAGAGGCCCCAGCAAGCTCACATAAGTCTGCACCGCCCGGCCCCAGCAGCGTTCCGGTGGCGAGGAGAAAACGTAATAATCGCCGTTGTATTGATCGTGGATCGCCTCGGGGGGTTGTCGTGGCCAGTTGAAAACCACGCCACAGCATTGGCACCGCCAGAGATTGAATTCACCCGGGTAGCCAGCGAAATGAAGCGACCAGAGCCGACGGGAGACGGTGGCGCCGCAAAGCTCGCAACCCAGCGGGGGCTTGGCCGAGTTTTGATCCGGTATCATGGCTATACCCACTTGAAACGTACCAGACGCTGTACCGGCCAGGGCCAGCGGCGAAACGATGGGCGACGGACCACCCGTCGCACCAATAAATCCTTGAGATACCATCGACGGCGGAAGCGGATTCGGGCGTTGTCCGCGCCCGTCCGCCGACCAATCCGCTTCAATGCGCCCAGCACCCAGCTTTCAACTTCCACGACCGTTGGCAACCTGGACAGTGCGTGATACTCCACCGGTGTGCCTAAAGGGTTCCACATTGTTTCGTAGCGTTGGCGATTGGTCATCTCCAGCGGCGTCCAGAGTCGATCGTCCTTATCCGACCATACCATGTGCGGGCAGCCACACAGCGAAGCCAAATGTAACCCGCCGGTGGATTGCCCGATCGCCAAGTCGCAACCAGAGAGCATCTCGATCGCCGCCTCCGCCTCGCAGGGAAACGCCGAGGTCCGTATGCCGTGGGTGCTCAGGCGATCAGCGATTTCCACCCATTCGTCATCGGTCCAGTTCTTGCTGCCGACCGAACGAGTCCGCTTGACCAACACCACCCACGGAGCCGATGGCCGTTCCTTCGAGGGGCGGTGGAACCGGATGAAATGCTGATAGGCGGGATCGCAAGGCCAGATTTGGCAGGAATAGCCTGGCCAGACCGTCTCTGTCTCCCATCCCATCACCCGGTATTGGTCAATGACCGTAGCGACGGCCGGTTCGACCAGACGGCGAATCGTTTCCGGAAAAACCGGCTCGGAGGTGTTCCAATCCAGCCGGAGGTCCTCGCAGGCCGACCCTGGCATGAGCGACATATCGAACATTCGATAATCCAATGGCATGTCCGCGTAAAAACCGGCTTTGCCTTCAGCCCCCAGCACCACGAGTCGATCAAAACGACCATGCTTGAATAGCCATCGCACCCGGGCTTGCCAGGACATCAGTTCCCAACCGATTTCACCGACGTAGGGGCCGACGACTAAGGCTCTCATGCCATCGCTGAGCGGTGAACATTCGTTGGCAACCAGACCTAATCGAGGCCGCTGGGTCAAAAGGACACTTCCTCAAACAAGCCGTGGTGATTTATCACGCGGAACCCATGACGCTCCAAGGACGGGGAACACAAATCTGATCCCCGACCCCTTTTCGCATGAGCGAACGCTCCGCGTCCGCCCCAAAGGCATGGGACATCTCCGAAATACGCTCTCTTTTTTAGATATCGGTCTTTGGCAGGCGAAGTTGAGGACTGCCTGAGATTAATGGGTCGTGGGGCGGTGGGCCTCCATGTGTCGGTTTTACGCCTTTAAAACAATGTTTTTATCGGCCGTTATCGTGGTCGGTAGGGTGACGTTGATAAAAGCGATCGACGTGCCGAATTCGTCGGTTGTTCGTCGCGACAGATCTTCCAGCCAACGTGTCATGATCTCGATGGTGGCCAGTCCCAGCAGGGGTGTTGCCTGCAAAGGGTCGGCCGTTGCCCGATCCCAGAAGGCTTGGAATGATTGGCGTTGCACCCAGTTGTAAATCCGGGCATCGGGCTCGGCGAGGATATCCAGCGTACCGCACCGCCGCCAAAGATCGAAAACGCACGCCCGAATCGCTGCTCCACCGATCCCCCATTGGCGGGTCCACGGATAACGTTGCCCTAACCACCAGCGTCGGATTTTTTCGGTCTGCCAATAATACTCGCGTAGCAGGCGATTTTCGGATATAGGCAGGCAACTGCTACCGGTACGCTGGATCCGGGCCAGATCGGGAAACCGCTGGCGGAACAATTTGAGAAACTGTTTCTTGCCATGCCAGATGTTCGGATCGGTGGTCGTGTACCAATCGAGCATCCAATGATCGCAGGCCGGGGTTCGCACCACCGCGTGTTCGCGCAGAAAGGCCGTACCCAGCACGTCGATACGCCCACTTCGCCCGCTAAGGATGGTATATTCCGCGCGTTTTCGTGGGTCGTCGGCGGGGGCGGACCGATACTTGTCATCGACATACGCGCCCCAGCGCCGGCAGCTTTCTTTCGCCAGGTCCGGATGCAGCAGGTCGTTAATCGAATCTATCGCGCCGCCGGAATGCAAGCGCGCGCGAGCCCATGAACTCTCGTGGGGTACGGCCAAGGCGGCGTCCGCGGAATCCGGTACGTAAGCCCCACCGAGCACGCCGTGAAAGTAACCTTCCAGCAGTACGCAGCCATGATGGTCCCGAAGATAGGCACGCACGGCCGCCCCTGGTGGCATATGGCCTACGTTATGCAGGCCGTCCGTATCCAGGATGGTTGGCATGAGGTTTTCGGGCAGCAGGTGTGGGTCCAGGCTGACCCACTCGTAGGCGGCTTGCGCCACCTCGGCTAACTTTCGACCAAAACGCACATCCTCGCCGAAGGACCAGCCGGCCGTGAAGCACGCCGGTAAACGCCCCATGGTCCGACAAAGCGCCAAATAGGTTCGCGAATCCATACCCCCGCTGATACCCAGCCGCAACGGGGCGTTGGCGGTCGT
Organism: uncultured Planctomycetales bacterium; assembly: GCA_964642815.1. GTDB lineage: Bacteria > Planctomycetota > Phycisphaerae > UBA1845 > PWPN01 > JAAYCU01. The sequence continues at coordinate 15,905 of CAZXSA010000026.1, forward strand.
TTGCCGGCGTAGCGACATTTCCAGAAGATCGTAGTAACGTTCGAGCTGCTCCCGTTCGTTGGTTATTCGTGTCGCCGGGAAAGAATAATCCCAGTAATTCGTTTTGCGTAAATGACGACCGTTCCACAGGAGGGCGTGGGCTCCCTTCATCCAATGAACATTGCGGATAAGTGTGTTCTCCTCCGTCATATTCTGGGTGCGCAGCAGGTCGGTCACGCCGGCCTCGCTGATGGCCAGCGGTTCGCCTCCGCCCAGCCAGGTCAGCCAGGCCTTGGGGGCCACGACCAACCGATCACCCTCGGCATGATAGAACACCGGGAGCAGACCCATGCGATCGTTGAAGACCGTCCAATGGCGGCGTTGATGATCGTACCATGCCCCGCAGAACGCGCCGTTCAGGTCGGCCAAGGCGTCTATCCCTCGCCGATTCAGGGCGTTCAATAACCACTCGCCGGTTCCGCGGCGGTTCATGCCGATCGGGCAGTCCGTCAGGATGGGATCGGGAGGAAAAACCTCGCCCGCCCAAATCAGGATATCCCGCCCATCGGTGTAAACTTCGGCCCCGCAGGTAATTTCGCTTCCCGGTGGCGGCACCGCGACCGCCGCCCAGCCTTCGCCGCAGGCGGCGGATAGAGGTGCATCTTCTTTGACGCCCCATGCATCCAGCATTCGCGTTACGGCCTGCTTGGCCTGCTCGGGGCGGGGGTCGCAAACTAATATAATGCCCGGATTCAAAGCGCATGATCTCCCATAAAACAAATGGCCGCGCTCTCTGCGCATACACAGGTAAGAATATCGGTCTGTTGCTTGACAATCTGAGGTTAGCCGCGGATTATCGGACCCGCGGGTCACCATCGAGAGGCCGAGTCGATATCGCTGTCGGCGAAGGTGGCGTGCCAACGATGTGGGATATGGGCGGCAGGTAGAGACGAACTCATCCATAAGGGCAGGGGTAATCGTGCCAGGAATCGGTTTCGTTGCAAAGCTTTTTCCAGCGGTGAACCTTCGCCGGCCAGACATTCGATTTGCCCCGCGCCGACCCGAACCATGCATGAGACGGCTTCGCTGATCAGCCAGGACCACCCTTCAGCTTCATCACCCGGCAGGGCGGCATCCACTAAGCGGCCTACGCGCACCCCGTCCTCTCTTTCGCCTATTCGCCAGACAGCATAACCACATGGCCCTGATGGATCGCGGGCGAGCAACAGATGATATCGACGGCTCGGATGTGCCTGAAAATGCCAGCGCAAGAAAGCCGCCGACCGGTCAAAAGAAGCAACTTGACCTTGAAGCCTTTGCATAACGTTTTCTAATTGGGACCAGTCTGATTCATCATCGCTCAATGCCCAACCGCGAGGCGCAGGCTTTCGGACCGGATGAAAATACAACCATCGAGCGGTCTCGGCGGCCAGGCGAACCAACGGGTTTCGATTCATGCCGGGAAAGCCCGCTCGGACATTAAGCTTATGCACCTGTAGACCTCGACCGGCCGACCAACCCAGCTGCGGCAATACCCGCTGGGTTTCGACCGAGCCTTGAATGGTCATCAATAAACCGCCCGTGCCCGCCTCGCGCAGCAGAAAGACGCCGATCCCCCGGCTGCGCACATCCTCCCGCACCATCCAATCCACGAACCAAGCGGCCGGAATAGGCGGATGACTCGCCTTGGGATGAATGCATGTCGGCATGATTCCGATATGTCCCACGATTTGGCCGGCCAATTTTGCCACCCACGATTTTGGTCCGGCATATTCGCCCGGAGATTGCAGGAATTTCCAGTTCAGATCATGCGTTGTCCGGGGCATACCCTGTTCGGTCAGGAAGACCGACAGTTCGTTCAGATCGTCAGGTTGGGTTGGACGAATATCCATAACGCTGGTCACGATCCAATCGATATACAAGCTCGCTCTTTGCTCGCGGGAGCGTTCTGATCCTCGATGAGCGAGGGCCAGGTCGCCGCTTCATGCGCCGCGCTACCGACGGGTTGAGAAAATATCTCATAGTATTCGCGACTGGTAACCGGCTCGGCTCCGCGGGTATTCACCAGATAATCCAGCACGCCGCGCAACCGGTCCAGGAAAGCATCTCGTGCCGACCGCGTGGGTACGTAAGGGGTGCCGCCGATCCCGATATTCGAGCTGTGAAACGTCAGGTGAAACAGCCGATCCCCGCGTCGGCATTTAGTCCGGCATAACCGGAGCATGTCACCCAGTGAAGTCATTTCCGGATTCAAGCGAATCAGCCGGAGCACGCCTAGGCGATAGAGAAGGCCGATGGCATGCAGTCGGGAGAAAGGGCGGCGGCGCAGCGTTTCATGGATGCGGCCGGCCAAACGAAAATGACGCACGTTAAAACCCGCGCTGATCGGCACGCATAACAAATCGCCGTTGGATCGCATTTCCAGCATTGTGCGCTCGCCCAGCCAGTAGGGCTCCAATGGAGCATGGAAATAGTCCGGCCCTCCGTACGCGGCATGTGAGACAAACGGGCATACGCTGGTTTCCACTCGATACCCCAGATGTAAAAGAATCGGCGTATGCGCGGCGGAGCTGCCGTATCGTCCGGAACGGTAGGCCACCGGTTGAATTCCGAAACGCTCGCGGATTTGCCGAGTGAGGGTCGTCAGTTTTTGGCGTACACTCTCGATGGGTAACAGGCAGGGCATGGAATGGGCCGCGTCGGCCGGCTCTGAATATGGTTCCGTGGCCCACGGATGCAGATGTCCGCCGATATCGCACCGGCCGGAATCCAGAAAATGCTGCAAATACATGCTGCCGACGCGATCTTGCACGACCGGTGTCGTAACCTGATAGGTCGGTCGAACCCCAAAGCGGTCGAAAAGTTCCTGTAGACGAGGAAGCTCCGCCAGGTGCCCCAGCCGCCAATCGCCGCGCGGATAGTTAGCCCCGAAAAGCCCTTCCTCCTCGGTATCAATATTGACCAGCAGGTATGCCATCCACCGAATCCGGCGCGCCTTTGTCGGCCTTGCCGCCGGCGCGCGGGCGACCAAGACTGAACCAGCCTCGACGGCGGGTAGCCACCTCGCCGAGCAGTTCCAGCCACTGGCGGCCGACATGCTCGGCATCATGAGCGATCGTCACTTCCCGACCGGCTCGCTCGCCAAGAGCCCGGCGTCGTTCGTCCCCCGCGATCAATTCCACCAAGGCGTCCGCCAGGGCCTCTACGTTATCCGGTGGAACCGAGATTCCCAGTCGGCCGAAGCCGATCAATTCCGGCAGCCCGCCGACCGCGCTGACCACGACCGCCTTGCCGGCCGCCATCGCTTCGAGCACCATGTTGCTCGACGATTCCCGAGGCGAACACAGGCAGACAATGTCCATGTGGGCATAGGCCGACCAGATGTCATCGGTTTCTCCCATCCATTGCACGCGATCGGCGATTCCTAGAACCGCGGCCAGCGAGGACAAGGCGGTCCGTTCCGGCCCGTCGCCATAAATCAAAACGCGCACCGGCCAATCGGCGTACAGACGCGCCACCGCTCGAAGTAGAACATCGAGTCGCTTCTCCGAGGACAACCGCCCCACATAGCCAATGATAACGGATTTCGCCTTGTGGTCTCCGGCTGCTGATATATTCGCTTCCGACTCCACCCGGCGTTTCACCGCGTTCACGATGACCCGACCCTTACGTTTCGGAAAACGATAGTCACGCTCGTAGCATTGGCGAACGGTTTCACTGTTATACACGATATGATTCGCCAGCAGGACGGCCAGACGGGTTTTCCAAACCATCTTGCGATTATGCAAACCCAGCCCGGAAATCAAACCTCCCAGATACCGGCGGGAGGGCACGAAATCCCGAATCCACGGCATCGTTCGCTGAGTGACGACCACCGGTAGGCCCGCCAGACGGGCCCCGACGATCGAGGCCCGGAAGGGTGAATTCGACGATTGCACGAACAGGGCGACATCCGCCCCGACCCGGCGAAACCAACGCCGCCGCTCGTTGATGATCGACCATCGATAGAACCGATCGCCGGCCATCGTTGCATCGAGCCAGTTGACCGCTTCGATACGTAACGGCAAATGATCGTCAGCCGCCAAATCCTGGAAAATATTCTCGCCGGACAAGGCCACCGTTACGCGCCAGTGCGCGGACAGCAACGTATCCGCCAGATAGTGAGTGAATTTCTGCATACCGCCGATGGTAATGGGGTTGGCGGTTACCAGTACCAGGTGTGGTCCGCGCTCGGGTTGGTTTACCGGTGTGGCCACTAACGCGCCTCCGGGGCGAGGGTGTCTGAGTCATGCCAAAGCCGGTCCCACAGCCGGAGAGCCGACATGGGCAGCCAGCGCCTTCGCCAGAGTTTGCCGATCAACGGATCTGCGCCGTCCAGCCGCATCGCCAACTCCAGTAATCGCCGATAGTCGGCCGGTTCCCGTCGCCAGTAGGTTTCCTTGACCGCGCGCAACACGGGCTCGATCATGAACCGACGCACCGAATCAGCCGGCAGGCGGGCGAACGCTTCCGGGCAGCGCTGCCGGAATTTCTCCTGGGCCAGCCAGTGTACATAAGCCATGTGCGCCTTGCGCCCGGTGATATTGCTGGTATGTTGCCGCATCCGATAAAGCGGTTCGGACACGTAGACCAATTCGCAACACGTCGAGGTTACCAGGTTCATCCCGAAATCTTCCGTGCCGAACAGGTCCGGGTCATAGTTGCCTAAAGCCAGGATCACCTCCCGGCGCAACATGCTCGAAGCCCCGCAAACCGGATTGCGCTCGAAGATGATCTGCGTGCAATTTCGGCCGACGGCCTGTTCCGCGCCTCTTCGCTGGTATGCGGGGCGGCTGCCGTCCGGCCAATATGCCACCGAACCGGTATGCACCAGGGTGAATGGATCGCTGTTTTCCAGGATAGTCAGTTGCCGTTCGTGCTTGCTCGGCTCGATCACATCGTCCGCGTCGATAAAGGCGATGAATGTGCCTTTGGCTTCGAGTACGCCCAGCCGCCGGGCCGCTCCCGGTCCGCGTGCCGGGTTTTTCAATACGCGTACCGTCGGCCCGAAAGATCGGGCGATTTCGACGCTCTTATCCGTGCTCTGATCGTCGATGAAGAGGATTTCCAGAGGTTTGACGCTCTGCGCGAAAACGCTTTCTAATGCCTCGGCCAGGGTAGCCTCGGCGTTACGGCAGGGGATAATCACCGAAATAGGCCCGACGGAATCGCTCATGGCCGCACCCCCGTGGAATGGCAGGGGGGCGGAACCGGTTCCATGCCGAGCAGTTCAGGATCGACCGTATCCGCCGGTCGGAAATCGTGTTGTTTGGTGACCACTTGCCATGTACGGGGTTGATAGACCGGTCCATCCGTGCGGCCGTCGGCCACCACGTTGATCCGGTAGGCCCGGTCGTGCCAGTCGTGCTCGGGCAAGCCCTTTTTGTCGGCCAGAGCCACGCCGATTTGATAAACGCCTTCACCCAGCGATAAACGCGGCAACTCTACGGCCACGGTGCCGCTGCCCGTGCAAGCTCCCAATCGCAGACCGTCGCGCAACGATTCGAATTGATAAAACAAACCCGCTCCGAACATGTGGACCGAGATCGCGAAATTCGGATCGACGATCTCCGTCGCCGGATCGATCCGGTAATCCAGCTCGATACGCACCGGCCGGCCGGAAACCAGCGTCCGTACCGGCTGGCCCGTTTCGTCCAGAATACGCACCGCCGTAATCGCCGCCGGCCCGCGCGTTTCCACCCGCCCGCCGATATGCGAATTCTCCACACCGGTCGGGTTGGCGTCCTCCAGGTCGCTGACCAGCTTGCTGTATTCGGCGATGGCCTCGTCGGGCGTGCCGATCAGGCGAATGCGTCCATGATCGAGCAGTACCACTCGATCGCAGAACCGCTTGATCGACGCCAGATTATGCGAGACGAACAGGATCGACGTCCCGCGTCGCAGAAAACCGCGCATCGCCTCCATGCACCGGGCCTTGAACTGCACATCCCCGACGGAAAGCACCTCATCCACCAGCAGTACATCCGGTTCCATGTGGGCGGCGACGGAAAACCCCAGCCGCACGTACATGCCCGATGAATAACGTTTCACCGGCATGTCCAGAAAATCTCCAACCCCCGCGAATTCCACGATGCGATCGAATTTGTCGCGAATTTCGCGCCGGCTCATGCCCAGGATCGATCCGTTGATGTAGACGTTTTCCCGCCCCGACAAGTCGCCGTGGAATCCCGCTCCGACCTCGATCAACCCGCTGAGGCGGCCGTTGACCTTTACCCGCCCGCGCGTCGGACGCAACACGCGCGAAAGAATTTTCAACATCGTGCTTTTGCCCGCGCCGTTCGGGCCGATGATTCCCACGGCCTCTCCCCGCCGCACTTTCAGATCGATGTCCTGCAAAGCCCAGAACGTATCCGCCCGGCCCGCCTCGCCGGAAAGTACCCGGCGCAGGGCCTTGCTCAGCGTCAGCCAGAGCAACCCTTCGTTGCCGCCCTTGTAGAAACGCTTCCAGAGTCCTTCAATTTCTATGGCCGACGCTCGTTCATTCATGGGCAATGTTCGTCTTTCAAAAACAGCCTGATACATATTATTCTTTGAACGTACCGCCGTTGTCCGGTACCGTCGCGATGCCGAACACGTTCCGGCACGCCGCGGATTTGTGGGCGAACAACCATTCCGTCCAGCGAGCCCGCAGGCAGCCCTCGTCCTTGAAGCCGCGATGGGCGTGGGTTGCGAACGTGCGTACGTTTTGCCAACCCGCCTTTCGCAGCAGATCGCGCAGATGAACAGGGTCCATGCAATTGATATGCCCGTATTCCTGGCGATAGAAGCCGACCGGCTCGCGACGCAGACGGCCAATGTACCAGCGGTCCAGCCATCGCACGTAGGCGGTAAACCAGCGATCCGGCAGCCAGGCCAGCGGGGCCAGCAAGGCCAGCAGCTTCTTGCGGTCAGGATCGAACCAATAGTAATACAGGCCCGGCGAGGTCTGCACGACCAGCGTCCCGCCCGGCCGCATGACCCGCCGCAGACCGCCCAGCACCTCAAGCAGCGCCGTGTTGTCCAGATGCTCGAAAATGTCGCAGGCGATGGCCGCATCGAAAAACGATGCGTCGTAATAATGATCCAGCCGCCGGATGTCCCCGACTTGCAGACTGGCCCGGTCACCCAGTTCGAGCGACTCGATCAGTTCGTTGCCGCGATCGATCATGGCCGGCAGGATGTCCATCCCCCATGTTCGATGTCCCTCCATGGCGAACTCGATGGCCTGGCATCCGACGCCGCACCCGACGTCCAGAATGCGCAGCGGCTGAGCGCTATCGAGAAACCGCTTGATCCACGCGGTGGTCATCGTCCAATAGTTCTGCTTGCCCGCCAGACGCTCGGCCAGCGGACGCATCTGGCTGTCCACGAAGGGCATTTTTTCCGCGAGGATTTCATAGCCCTCGCGGTAATGGCCCGCCCGCAGCAAGGCCACCATCTGCCGCGACCAGCTCAGCGGCTTTTCCGGATCGACGAAGGCTTCGACGTCGATCGGCTCGGCCGCGGGCCTGCGTTCCATCGTGCTAACGGTCACACCCATATCTCCCAATCGCTCGACCGTGCGGCCTTAAACCCGCTCGGCGAAGCGGCCTTCCATGACCCGATACATCATCCAGCCGCTGACGAAAAACACGACGGCGATCATCGCCGCGGTCGCCAACGGCGGACCCGCGGGGCAAATGCCGCGAACCACGATATCGCGATACGCGTCGATGATCGGCACCATCGGATTGGCCGTGGCCAGCACCCGCATGGTCAGCGAACCGTCGCGCGGCAGCGGATAGAGTACGTTGGTCAGAAACATCCCCATCTGAATCACCGCCGTGAAAAGGTATTTCACGTCGCGGTACCAGAGATTGCCCAGGGCCAGCCAGAATCCCAGTCCGGCCATCAGCACCAACTGCAGCAGAATCACCGCCGGCAAGAGCAGCAGCGCAGGACTCGCGGCGAAAGTCCACACGCCGGTCACATGAAACCAGATTACCAGGCCGACCAGAACGACGGCGGCCACGCAAAAGTCAAAGAACGCGCTGGCCACTCCGGTCAGCGGTAGAATCTGTTGCGGAAAATAGATCTTGGTCACCATGTCCCGGTGGGCGGTCAGGCTGGATACGCAGTTACCCAGCCCGGTGGCGAACAAGGTCCACGGCAGCACGCCCAGATACACGAAAAGCGGATAGGGTGCGCCGACCCGCTGGGTGAAATCCTGCGGTACCGCCCGGGTAAACACGAAGGTGAACAGCAGCATCATGCCCAGCGGCTGCAGCAGGGCCCAGCCCACGCCGAGGATCGAATGCCGGTAACGAACCAGCACCTCCCGCCGGATCAACTGCCAGAACAGATCGCGATAAGCCCAGAATTCGTTCATCCTCACCCTGTCCAGTTAGAACCCCCGGCCGCGCGCGGAGCCTGAACCCCGCCCGCCACGGGCGTCAACCGCTCTTCCAGCCCTATTTTCGGATGATCCCGGCCCCGAGATAAGTTAGCCCTATAAAATAGGCCGGGGGCAAGCAAGTCCGCCTTCGCGACCCTGATAATGGGCCTGTAGCTTAGTTTATAGTTTATAAATCCGCATATTCACAAGAATATCCCCCTTTGCATTTTGGCAAGGGCGGATAGCCGGATGGTCCCTCCATCGTGCAGTGAACGGGGCATGCAGAAGAGGTTTTCTATTTCATCACCAATGTGTTATAATAAAATTAGTGGAGGCGTATTTCTAGGAGTTTTTCATGCAAACCATTGATGTTCATGATCTGCCTGAACAAATGGCCCGGGCGATTGCCGATACGGTCGATAATCTCAAGACTCAGATTCAAAAGCGTCATAATGGTCGGCAGATCCCCCAACCTATCACTTGGCCTCTTGGCGTCAAAGGGCGACTGAGTCGCGAGGAGATTTATGACCACCTCGACAAGTAAGCCGGTGTTCTCCGTTCTGGACACCAACGTACTAATTTACGCCCACGACCAGACTAGTTCATATCATCATGTCGCAACCGCCTTACTCCGTACGTCCAATGACCCTGAAGCAGGTCTGTGTGTCACCCCGCAAACCTTGGCTGAATTCTTTGCCGTGGTGACCAGTCCCAAGCGGGTCCGGCATCCGCGCTCCGCGGAAGAGGCGATTCTGGCCATCGAGCAGATACTGCTACGCCCAGGTATAACCTTGCTACCTACACCCGCCGATTTGGTTGCTCGCTGGATAGAACTTGTTCGACGCTTCCCCGTAACCAGACAACATATTTTTGACCTGCAATTGGCCGCTACAATTCTCGGCAACGGAATCAATCGCCTCTACATTTTTACCCTACTGATTTCCAATCCATCCCCGACCTCGAAATACTCGTGCCCGAGGCAGATTAAGAATGTCGGCATGTATATGTTCTCATATCAGTATTATCGATTGACCTTGCCCCAGATATTTTGTCTGGATGATCGACGGAACGGGTGGGGCATCGCCAACTCCGAGCCAATCCGCTCGCGCAACTGAATAGACGGTTGTATCCAACGATTATCGAGGTGTTTTTATATCCGCTTATCGGACGCTCTCCGGTGAGTCGATGGCGACCTTGACCTCGTTGTTCAGCAGGCCGGCCAGCGCGGTCAGTTCGCGGCGCCAGTTGTCGATCGTGGGTGCGACCGGATATTGACGGCCGCGGCGCCAGTCGCCGATGATCCAGTAGCGCAGCCGCCCCTCGTCGGCCCGACACAAAAGACGCCGCTCGGTTCGTAGCTCGCGCAGGTCCGTCAGCGCCGCCGGCGGCACGATCAAGCCCATGCCGATCTCGTCGATCCTGTATTCCTGAAAACCCCAGACGCCGAGGCAACCCCGTCGCGGATCGAAAAAGGCCGTCCCCGAAGCAAGCTTTATCAGCCCCGGGGCCACTTGAAGGTTGTCATCACTGCCGGTGATCCATACTCGAACCTCGCTCTCCTGCCGCTCCGCGTACAGCAGACATTGCAAACGCACGGACAACGCGGGCTCAGCGGGGATGATGTTGCTCGCCTCCAATTCGATCGCGCAGCGCACCGGTCCCTGCGTCACGATTCGTTTCTTGATTTGCACCTGCCCCTTGCCCACCGGATTCTGCACGCGATAAGGCTGGTCCTCCTGATAAAGAGTTACCCCGCCGATCCCCGATGTCGCATAGCTATGCAAAGCGTCGATGCCCCATTCGGTTTCATCGTGATAGCTCTTGGCGCCGATATTGTCGAGGATCAGGTCGTCGGTTTTCTTGCCGAAGAAATCGAACTGCCCGTAATACGCGCGATAGGCGGCTCGGTTGGATTCCCAGCCGATATTCGGCGGTACCCAGTCCGCGGCCGTGCCGGTCTTGCGGACAAAGTCCATGTCCCGCCGGCCGGTAGGCGAATAATACACGTAGTACGCTGTTTTCTCATTCGCTCCCAGATCGACAAGGAAACTCAACTCAGGCCCGATCTCGGCATCGACGGTGTCGACTTGGTGCGGAATCTCTCGCCAGTCGATCCAGCGTTGCGGGGCGACCACCGCGCAGTTGTCCGGATTGAAATCGGCGACATTCTTTTTGAGGTCCGCCACCCGGACCGTGATCGGCCAATCCCTGCGCGGGCCGCAACCGGTATTGTCCAGGCGAATCGCCACCCGCTTACTAAAATCCTTGAACGCAACCACCGGCCGCGCCGGCTCGCGAACCAGTTCCTTCTCCATGATCTCCGCGGCGGCGGAATAGTCGCCGGCCGCGTAAAGTTTTTCCAACCGGTCCCAAGCGGCATGTTTTCCGTGATGCTGCCGCAATCGCCATAAAAGCCGATCGCGCAGCAGATCGACATAGTAACGGGCCCCGGCCGGAGTCTTGCGCATGCGCGCGCCTAGATGCGTCGCCGGCATCCACGATTCCAGTTTGGTCAGGAAAAACGTTTCCACCGGATCGGGCCCCGATAACTTGTCCGCCAATGCCGCCTTGGCCACATCAATGAATCGCTGGCTGTCCGTCAACGTTTCCTGCAATACCCGTGGCCAAAACGCGGTGATCGCTTCAAATTCGAGGGGGATTTCGCGTACCCCCTTGCCTTGCATCGGCCAGTCGAAATCCGGTTGTCCGTCCGCGTCGAGATCCAGTTGCCGCCGGTCGAAAATCCCATCCTGATCGTCGTCCCTATAGGCATACTTCATGTCCACCTTGCCGTCGTAATCGAAATCCACATCCAGCCAGCCGCGATTGGCCCCTTTCAGGTGCAGCCGGCGGTCGGTCCGGTCGTAGTACAGCGTCAGCGGCAACGAAGGCTTGACACTCAGTTCATTGCGCTTGTTCAGCTTGCTGCACGCCGGACCGCCGACCCGCTTGAAGTCCTCGTTACCCTGAGCGATGATCCCTTCCCAACGCTCGTTTGGATCATTTTCCACATTTCCATCGGTATTCGCATTCATCTCATCCCAGGTCAACAGGGCCCGGTACCAGGGAGCTTTCGTCACGAATTCCTGCGCGTGCCCGCGTCCCAGCCAGGCTTGCGTGGGCAGCCCGCGCAAGGTGGTTCGCTCGACTCCTCCCGGGCCGGTCGGCAGCAGCAGGGGGGTGTTTTCCTCGGTGATCGCGGTGATGGAAAAATCGTAATCGTGGGCATGTCGCTCGTCGGCGTCATTGTCGGCGTCAAAACTGTAACGCAGTGCGCGAATCTGATCGCCCCGGCCTTCGATGCGCAAAACGACTTCGCTACACCAATCGCCGTCCGGATCGTAAAACAGGAAGGGATTCTCCCAAGCCGAGGCCCACTCCTTCTCCCCGGCTTTCAGGCCGAAGGCCACCAGCGTTTCATCTCCGCCCCAATGACAACGGTACTGGCAAAGGTTCTGGTAGTAGGTGTAATTCACGTCGTAGCCGAGCAAATTGTCGTCGCCGTCGTCGCGCAACCACCAGACCCGGAGGATGTCCTTCCCGAAAAAAGAGTGTTCTGCCTGGTAAAAATAATATGCCATCTCGTCCAGATCGTTGTCCCCGTCGTTGTCCTGGTAATCGAGTATCACATCGACCGTGCCGTCGGCGTGGTAGTCGGCCACGTACAGATCGCTGTCCAGGTCCGCGCGCCCGTCCAGGTCCATATCGCCGTCCTCGTCGATCGCCCGGACCAGGATAGGCCGCGCCTCCGCCGTGTGCCGGGCGGCCGTGTCGATGAACCAGACTTCGTCTTTCTTGCCGTCGCCGTTGGTATCCACGAACAAGCGCTCGCCAGGCGGCAGGGCCTTGATCTTCTCGACCATGGCCGGGTCCAGCCGCACTGCGTCGCCGAATACCTGCTCGAAAAGCTCCTGGCGGCGAGCCGGATCGCCGTAAGCCGCGTTTGTCCAAACGACCCCCAATCCCAACCATGCCGCCGTAGCGAACAACCAACGTAACGAATGCAAAAAACTTGCCCTGAACATGAGCCTGCTCCTTTTTCGATCGCCGCCCGAGTATATAGGCTTGGCCATTCTCGGCCAACAGCCGTAAGGGGAGGGGGATGGGCGGCCTGCTATAAAACACCTTCGGGTGAACCGCGGGAGCGGGCACGGGTGGAACAGGTGGAAAGATGCCGCTGGACCGAGATTCCCATCCCGCTGGACCGAGATTCCCATCCCGCTGGACCG
>CAZXSA010000027.1:0-28177 GCA_964642815.1 uncultured Planctomycetales bacterium
TCAAGCACACCGGTCCGGCGGTGATTTTCGAGAGCCAGGAGGACGCCTGCACGGGTATTCTTGGCGGCAAGGTCAAGCCCGGCGACGTGGTGGTCATTCGCTACGAGGGGCCGAAGGGCGGGCCGGGCATGCAGGAGATGTTGGCCCCGACCAGTTATATCAAGGGGAATCCGAAGCTGGCCAACACGGTCGCGCTCATTACCGACGGGCGGTTCAGTGGGGGGACGGCCGGGGCCTGTATCGGGCATGTCAGCCCGGAGGCCGCGCGCGGTGGAGCGATCGCGCTGCTCCGCGATGGAGACATCATCGAGATTGACATCCCCGCGCGTAAGCTTAACGCCCGGTTGTCCGATCAGGAACTGGTCGAACGCCGTAAACAGTGGAAAGCCCCCGCCCCGCGCTATAAGACCGGCTATCTGGCCAAATACACCGCGATGGCCACCAGTGCCGCCACCGGCGCGATCCTGAAATGGGATTAGCCCGGATTATTCACCACGGAGGTCAAGGAGATCACGGAGAAAAATGAAACAGGAGCGAAGGCAAGGTACGCCTGACTCTGAATACATACACCTGGATGGAACATTCGCTCCCCTTGTTCTCTAATCAGCCCTTTATTATCCGTGACCGCCCTACGCCCCGGCGAAGCCGTGGAATCGTGGTAAAACCAATGAATCCGGATTATTCAGGATCCGCAGCGGTGGCGGGGGTTGTTGCCGGCCCCGAGGTTGCGCTCGTGGTGGGAGTTGAAGCCGGCCTGGTCACGGCCTGCTGCTCGAAAGTCCTTTTTATCTCCGGCAGTTCGACGATGAGGGGGACGGCGTGTTCGAGACAAAACACTCCGACCGCGGCATCCTGCGCAAAATATTGATTCGCCAGTTCGCCAAGCATTTTTTCCAGGTGACTGGCTTCCGGCGAGCCGGCCTCGCGCAACTGTTGCAACCAGAGAGATTGAGCGCGGTATTGCAGCAGGGCCACCAGTCGGCGGGCGTCGTTCAACCTTTCGGGAGAAGGGCTGTTGCGAAACCACGGCTCCATTTGTTCGCGCATCTGGATGGCCAAGGCGGTTACGGAGGCATATTGCTTCTGGTCCAGGGCGATGCGACAGCGGAGCAGGCGGCCGAAGAAATCATAAGGAAACTGTTCCGGCGGTTTCAGGCTCGGAGCCAGTGAGAGCAGGGCCCGATCCCGCCGCTCGGCCAGGGCCCAACCGAAGGACTGCCACAGCCGGGCACAGGCCGCGACCGAAGCCTCGTCCGCCTCGCGGGCAACGGACAGCTCGATCGCCGCGTCCGCGCAGGCGGCCTTATAAGCCTCCGTGTCGCCTCGCTCGGCCAGAACGGCGAAGAAGCGGGCGAAAGGCTCCAGCGTATCGGCCGACTCCAGCAGGCGATTACGCTTTTGCTTTTCCTCCTCTGTCAGGGTTTTAAGGTCGATCGATTCGAGCGACTTGCGGGCCAAGTCCAGTCGCTCACCGGCCTGGCGGGCGGCGGCCAGCAGGGTCGTCGCATCCTCTTGCCGCTCGAAACCGAGCAGCCAGCGGGTGGCCGGGCAGGCCACCGTATCGCCCAGAAGCCAATTCGCCCAGGCTAGTTGAGCTTGGCCTTGTTGAAGAGGCGTGGCCGCCGCTTCCAGCGATTCCCGCAGGGAGGTTTCCTGTCGTTGACGGTGGGCGACGCGATCCGCCGGTTCCCAAGTCAGGCGATCGAGGCCGCGTAACAGATCCTGCTCTTGCGGCGCGCTGGTAACGGCCGCCGATACCGGGCCGGCCGTTCCCTGGAGACTCAGCCACAAGCCTGCCAGTGCGATACTGTATCGTTTCAAAAATCGCCTCATGGTTGATTCCCGATTACCGGTTGTCGCCGCGTGCGAAGGCTTACGTACCCATGCCGGGCAACCGGATTTTATCGCGGCCTAAAATACCACAAACCCGGCGGGCGGTCACTCATTTGACGCCGACGGGGGTGGAAAATACACTCAAATCCGCCGTGTTGCCGATCTTTAAGGATATGAACCAGGGTGCTTGCGGGTTTTGGCAGGAATACCGAGGGAATGATGGACATTCCGACGGTGAGTGAGGTGACGACGATTTGCCCGCCGACCGCCCCTCGCGCGGGTCGGCTGGTGGGTTCTCCCTATTTCGCCTGGTTTATCTCGATTCTGCTTCACGGGTTGGTTTTCGTCGGGCTGGGCGTGGCCGTCTTCAGCGAGCCGTCCGCGCCTCGAAAAATGATCGTGCCCGAGACACGGCTGGGTGAGTCTTTGGGGGTTCCTCAAGGCCCTACGGTCGTACCCTTGCGATTGGCCGAGGGCGAAAAAATCGCTTCTCCGCAGGTCAGTACACCGGCGTTGGAAGGGTTCCCCTCGCCGACGATCACTTTGGACGATCCCATTCTTGCCGCCTTACCCGGCGAGGCCGCCCCGGATATGCGGTCCGCTCTGACCACCCCGGTCGCGGCGAATGCCCCCGGTGCGGGCCCCATGGCCAGTCTGTTTGGCGAGGCGGGCAATGCCTACAAGGTCGTCTATGTCGTCGATGCCTCCGCCTCCTTGATGAATTACATCGACGTTATTATCGAGCAGATGCACTCGTCCATCGATGCGTTGTTACCAACCCAGTGGTTTCACATCGTGTTGGCCAAGCCTCGGCAAGTGGCCGAGTTTGAACCGTGCCGGTTGGTGCCGGGTACTCGACGGTACAAGCAGCAGGCGGAGGCTTTTCTGGCCACCGTCAACGGGATTCCCGAGGCCGGCAAGGCCGACCCCATTGAAGGTTTTCGGCGGGCCTTTGCCGCGAAACCGGAGATGATTTACTTTCTGACCGATGGTGACTATCCGACTATCCATGACCAGCTTCTTCGCGAATTGGACGAGCTGAATCCGCGACGCGAAATCAAGATTACGGTGATCGGCTTTTCGCGTTCACCTCTGACCCGTCCCTTCCTTGAGCGGCTTGCCCGGGAGCACGGCGGGCATTGCCGATTCGTGGAGATTCAATGAAGGCATGAATACAAGGCGATACGGCCAACCTGGTTTAAGGCTCTGGATGACCTTGGGGCTGTTGAATGGGACGATGGTCGGCTTCGTTCGAGCCGATGTCGTGCAGTCGGTCGGGCAGTCCCCCGAGGTCGGCGTCAAACTGACCGGTTTGCGCGAGGGCCGGCTTTTCTATTTGTCGCATACCGCCCGCGAGGTTTCCGTACCGCTCGAACAGATCGCCTATCTTCAGGTGACCGGTTGGACGCCGTTCAACGAGGCCGAGAAACAGCAACGGGCCGAGCATCATCGCGAGGCGGCGCGCTGGTACCAGCGCGCGATGGATCGGCCATTTCGCCGCGTGGGCGGACGGGCGCTGAAAACGGATTCCGCCGGCGATGCGATCGATTATGAACTCCTGGCCCGTTGCCGGTTGCTGAACAGCTTCGATAAGCTGGGCCAATGGGACATGGCGGTCGGACAATACCTGCGGATCATCGAAGTCATGCCCGCGGGCCTGGAAAGCCTGCGGCCGGCAAATGTACCGGCGTCCGACGCGGCCTCCATCGGCAAGGCTTTGGCTTTGATCGACGAGGCCGTCGGCCGACTTGGGCGCAACGCGGTGGCGGAATCGCTGATCGAGTGGTCCAATGGATGGGGCGGCCGAAAACAGAGGGCCGACTCGATGCCGGCTTCGGCGGAATCCTTGCCGCGCCCGCCGGCCAAGGAAACGGGCTTGCCGGCGCTACCGGAATCGGTGCCATTGGAGAATCTCGTCACGCAAGAACGATTCGCGGAAGTCTTGGCCATCACCGATACCTTGCTTCAAAAGGGAGAGGGTTCCGATTTAGGGTCGGTCTATTACTGGCGGGGCCGGGCGTGGTACGGTCAAAGCCGGTCCGACAAGCCACCGCGGGCCGAGGAAGATCGGAGACGGGCCGGCGTGGCCTTCATGCGCGTGGTCATTCTATATCCCGACCACGAACGGGCGGCGGAGTGTCTTTTCCTGGCGGCACGGATTCGCCGAGAGGCCGGGCATGATGAGCAGGCCGATCAACTGCTGAGGGAACTACTTGCCGGTTACCCGCAGGCCCAGTCCTGGACCCGTCAGGCGGAGCAAATCCTGTCGGCCGTGAGAGTCGGGGATTCGGCACCGGTACCGTGATCGGTTATGATCTTGAGCGAAAGCTGGTTCCGATTCGATCGGCGGATCGGTGGCCTGCAAGCGATGGCTGATCATGCGGGAGGCTCTGAGCTCATGATGGGCGATGGATGGCTTGGACTGGAATGGGCGCGGATCGGCGGTGTGTCCCTGCTGGCGGAGGGGGGAGTCGATTCGATCTCGGTGTTACGTCACTTTGTTCAGCAGGGCGGCTGGATCACCACTTTTGTCTTGATTCCCTTGTCCGTGCTAACGCTGAGTTTGGTGATCCATTATCTGCTGACGATTCGACGGGCGAGGCATATTCCCGGCGATCTGATCAAGGCGTTGAGTTCCGCCGCCCGGCTAGGGCAGGTTAAAAATATACTGGCCGTCACCCGACAGAATGAGACCCTTTTAGGAACGGCGATTTTCGCGGGGCTTTCCCAGTTGCGGGCGGGCCGGGACGCCGCTCGTGCCGCCGTGGACGAAGTGGTCGAGGAGCGAGCCACGCGCCTGTATCGCAGAATCGAATATCTTTACGTGATCGGTAATATCAGCCCCATGATCGGCCTGCTGGGTACCGTGTACGGCATGATTTACGCCTTCAGTCGCATCTTTGCCGCGGGTGGGGGTATGCCCGATGCGGGCAAACTGGCGGGGGATATCTCGGTTGCCCTGGTAACGACGTTTTGGGGTTTGGTGATCGCGATACCCGCCTTGACGGCGCATTCGCTGTTTCGCAATCGGATCGACGGATTCGTCGCCGAGTGCGTCAAGACCTGTGATGATTTGATTGCCCTGGCCAGTACTCCTATGTCGTCAACGCCCGCGCCCAAACCGATTAATCGGCCGGCAACGCAACCCCCCCCACCCTTGGTCCCGCCGGCACCGTTGCCAGGTGAGCCCGAGCGCCGGGCGGTGGAAAGCAAGTGACCGTCACGCGGAGGTGACTCGTGCATCGCCGATCCTATTATCGTTCCCGATCCGCCGCCCTGATCAACATGACGCCGATGATCGACGTGACTTTTCTGCTGCTCACGTTTTTCATGCTGGCCAGTCATTTTGCCTCGGCGGAAAAAATCCCCGTTCCGCTACCGCGTCCCGATCATAATCAGGCCGTCGATCGGCGATTCCCGGAGAAGGTCATCATCAACCTGGTGGAGGGCGAGACTCGGGCCGACCCGCGAATCTGGCTGGGGCCGGTCCCTCTGGGCTCCGTCGCCGAGTTGGCGGAGCGACTGAACGAATTGGGGCGGATTAATCCCGGCGTGGAAGTGATTTTGCGCGCCGACCGGACCCTTGCCTACGGAGCGGTGCGGGAAGTGATGGAGCTGATATCCGCTGCCCGGCTCACCCGGGTCCAGGTGGTGGTTGATCTAATGAAATCGTGACGTTACCGACAACCACGCGGGAGATGGTTTTCATGCAAGGGCAAGACGCGTCAATCTCAACCGCCGCCGTTGCCGCTCCCTCCAACGGGGTGTCTGCCAAGGCCAAGGAGTCTGCCCGCGGCGGACGATCGCGGCGTTTGGTCGAGGGGCGACGGGGGCGGCGCGGGTTGCCCCGGATCGCCCTCAATCTTGCTCCGATGATCGATATGGTCTTTCTATTACTGTTCTTCTTCCTGGCGGCCAGCCGATTCGGCCCACAGGAAGGCATGTTGCCCACTCAGTTACCCATTCGCACCGTGGCCGCCGCCGCCGATATCCCCCAGACGCCGATCCGCGTGCGTTTCATGACCGACCCCGCCGACCCCGAGCGATGCCTGGTCAGCATTGATCGTTTCAGCGAAACCCCCCAGGCTATCGACTCCTTGGCCGACAGTCTGGAAAGAATCAAGGATATTCCAGGGTTCTACGCCCGTACGCCGGTCCATTTACTGGCCGGTGAGGAGGTTCTTTGGAATCATGTGATCAACGCCTACAACGCCGCCCTGGCCGCGGGGTATGAGAAAATCTTTTTCGCCGACTCGCCATGAATCATTACTTCCCTACTATTCGCTGGCTGGTTTTCGGGTTGGTTTGGTCGTGGCCCGGTGTTTTTCCCGTTCTCGGCCAGGTACGCCTGACGGAGGGGACCGCATTCCTCAATGAGGCCGCGTTCCGGGAGGGCTTGCGGCAACGTGGTCTTGAAGACTGGCTCGATCAATATTTTCAGGATCGCTCGCCGGCGGACGAGGTGGAAGAGGCCCTGCGCGGTCGCGAAAGTCTGCTGGAGCAGGCCGAGCGCCCATCGACTCCGCCCGGCCAGCGAAAGCAGCTTATCGACCAGGCCGGTCGGATTTTGGCCGACATGGTTGATCGAAACCCACGACATCCGGTGCGTCTTTATGGACGGATCGAGATGGCCCGCGACTTGCTGGAGCGGCGGGATCCGGCCGCGTTCGACGCCTTTGTGTTGTATGAGCTACCCGGCCGGGACCGAACCGAGGTGCATGCATTGGCGGCCCGGGCGAAGGCTGCCCTCGAGATCCTGCGCCGTGAGATCGGAACCGCCTGGGACACGGTCGATGTAACCGCATCCGACGATCGGCGGGATGCTTCGGCCACCGACTTGCGCTGGCTCGAACAACTGGACCGACAAACCGCGATTCTGTTCGTCTGGGCGGAACTGTTCGAGGCTCTGAGCGTCGATTCGACAGAGCCGGAGCATGCCAGGAATCTGAAACGTATCCTGGATCAGGTGACGCAACGGCAGGGCTGGACCAACCTGCCGATCGAGCACGCCGATTTGCGTTGCCACGGACTGGTCGTGGCCACTTTGGCGGCCCGTCGCTTGAATCGCCTCACGGAAGCCAACGAGTACGCCCGGCAGATTGTGAACACCATGAGGCAGATTAAGGATCCGGCGGGTCGTGAACGCCTGCGGCGGACGGTGCTGATCGGTGTCCTGGAACAGGTTCGTGTTTTGCGTGACGGTGGTCGGTTGGATGAGGCCGCCCGTGCCGTTGAGCAGGTCAAGGAGTTCTGGGCCCAAGGCGATCGCCGTGGCGGATTTCAGGATGACCTGGCGTTGGCCTTTTTGGAACGCAGCGTGTTGGCCGCCCGGACAGCGGGGGCGACGGCCGGCGCCGAAGCGATGACGCGGAGTATTTTGATACCGGCCGATGCCTTATCGCCCCTGAAGCGCCTGGCCGATCGCGACCCGGCGGCCCGAGATGCGTTATATGCCACCTTGGCCGGCGCGCTGGCGGCGGAGCCCTGGTTGCCCGATTATTCGCCGTTTCAATGCCGATTGTTGGCCGGGGCCGCGGTCGCGGACGTCGTGGGTCATCGGCCTGTGCGCGAAACGGCGATCGAGGATCGGCTGGCGACGATCCTTGCCTCGCTGGAGAAAGCCATCGCGACTTGGCCCGCGGATTTCCCGAACATGGAGCGCGGCGAGTGGCTTTTTCTGCTTGGCCGGGGGCAGTATCTGACGGATCGACCTCTCGATGCCGTCCATACCTTGGCGCGTTTGGCGGAGCGGTATCCCGACCATGATCGCGCAACGATTGCCGTCGAGCAGGCGGCCGCCATCGCCGCCGAGCGGATGCGCGATTCGGCCGTCAAGGATGACCCGGCGGTGCGCGAGGCGTTTATCTTGTCGGCCGGATTGTTTCGCCGGGTGGCTCCGGATTCGCCCGCTTCGCGTCAAATGCAGTATTACTTGGCCCTGGCTTTAGAACGTAAGGGACAACTCACCGAGGCCGCCGAACAGTACGCCGCGGTTCCCGCCGATGACGCCAATCGTTTACCGGCCTTGTTGGGTCAGGCGCGTTGCCTGCGCAATGCGTTGCGTCATGGACCGGCTCATCAGTCGGTCGGTCGCGAGCAGATTCGCCAGCAGGCGGAACACGCCCTGCAAATCGCCTCCACCGCTCGGCGCGAGGCTCGCTCCGGCCTGTCCGAGAGCGCGACCGCCGATGAACGGCGTTTGTACGGCGAGATCGTGCTATTGCTGGCCGATCTGTTGAACGATTCGGTATTGAGCAGGTCCGCCGAGGCCCTCGATGCGCTGGACGAGGCGGATGCTGTTTTTCAGAAACATCCCGATCTGGGTTGCTCCGCCTTGCGAGCGCGGATCGTCGCGTTGCGTCAATTGGAACGTTGGGGGGCGGCCAACGAAACCATGCGCCGTCTGGCGGGTGTCGATCCGGATCATGCCGGAGAGGTGGCGGTTGCGCTGTTCGACGCGATGCACGAGGCGGTGATTGCCGCGGAAGATGCCGGCGACGAATCGGCGGTTCGCCGAATTGCCGGCGAGGCCGCCTTGCTCGGTGATCTGCTCGACCCGGCCGGCCCGTTTCTGAAAACGCTGGACGACCGCCGGCGGCTGTTAGTACGCATCTGGCGGGCGTGGGTGTTGCTGAAAAGCGGCCGAGCCGATGCGGCGATGGGGGCTTTGGACGCGATCGATCATGCGGAGTTGGCCGCGCATGAGGATTTGAAGATCGAATACACTCTCGGTTGGGCGGAAACCCGGCTGGCCTTGGGCCAATCCGAGTCGGCCCGGGATGCGTTCAACAAGGTCTGGTTGAACACCGCCGAACGCTCGCCGGCTTGGTGGCGCAGCTATGTCGGCAGTCTGCAATGTCACACCGCGCTCGGCAATGACCCGCAGCGTATCGTCAAATCCATCCAGCAGCAGAAATACCTTGCCCCTGACCTCGGCGCCCCGCGCTGGAAGCGGACGCTGGAACAGATCGAGAAAACCAATCTGGAACAAGCCAAGCAAGCCGAACCTGCGCCATAGAGAAACATGAGCTTGGAATTCTCTTGACCACGTCACGTACCGGCTGTCCGAGCGAGCGAGGATGGTGTCGCTTGGGTAAACAACCCCGTCAACCTCCATGCCACAGGGTTCATCATTCGTTCGTCGAGCGAGGCTCAGCGCCTTCCCGGAGCTTGAGACTGTGATTCAGCCTCTTTTTCTCGATCCCGCCATCAGCCAGGCCAATATCTGGTTTTCGTCCACGGTTGTGTTCAGGGCTTGCCTAGTCTCGCGAACGAGCCGGCATTGGCGACAGTAGACGGGAGTGGCCGGAACGGATTCACCTTCTGACTTGATCACCAAGGGCTTATGGCATCCTGAGCAAACAACCGCTTTCCGAGTCATCATGGTGCCATCCTCCGCTCAAAGTGCTCGATCCGCCCTCCGGAAAAGAGACGGATCGAGCGAGCGTTTCTCTGGATTTTCATGCATCAGGTTCGTGAAGGGCGATCTACCCGCCCTTGGGGTAGACGTTACATTATCCGAGGCCCGCCGGCTTGCCAGGGGCGATCTACCCGCCCTTGGGGTAGACCCTTGTTTACGGCAAGTTGTCCTCGATCACCGGCTTATCCGCGACGGAATAGACTTTCTTGCCCCACATGTAGTATCCCGAATCCAGGGTCTCCTTGAGGCTATGCCGGCTTGCATGTCCATCCACGAACAGATAATTGCTTTCATCCTCATGCATATAAGGATTTGTATACGAAATGTGGTGCGAGACGGAGGCCGCGGATTTGTCCGCGATTACCGCGGCAATCGCTTGTGCCGCCTCCGCGAAAGACAATTTATAAACCTTCGTCCCTGTTTGATAGTTTTCCCCCTCGAACACATTGTTGGCTTGATCGCTCTTGATTCCATTGGTCGGTCGATGACTCTTGAAAGCCGTCCCTCCTCCGACGGAGTTACCCCAGATGCAATTGGCGCTGTTGCTGAATTCCGCGACCGCGATCGTATTAGAGGGGGCCTCCACTTCGGTGACCTTGACCAAGCATAAATTGCTGGTTCCAGGCGGTTTTTGTCTGTCGTAATAGGAGTCGAATTTCTTGCGCGGCATGATGACTTCATTCACCACATAGCTCAGCCTCGGCGCCTGCTGGTCGTCGACCGTATTGGAGACATCCTGGGACGATTGGCCGGCCGGAGGTTCGGGTATTCGCCAGGTGGTGAAGTTCGTGGGAGCCCATCCGCCCGGGGCATGCGAGGGACAAATATATTGCTTGGCAACTTTCGGGTAGGTTCGGCTGTCCACCTCGCCTTTATATTCGGTTTTCGACAGTGCGGCGGTCCAGTGATAATAGCCGTTGGCGCTGCTTGCCCCATCGACATAATTGTAGGCCGTGGGGTAATAATCGTGAGAGACATTGTGATACAACGCGAAGGCCGTGCCGATGTTATGCAAATTATTCAAACATACGGCGGCCTTGGCCTGCTCTCTCGCCTTGACGATGGAAGGCATGAGGATGGCGGCCAGTAGGGCGATGATCGCCACCACGACCAGCAGTTCAATGAGGGTAAAACCAAAACGACGGTTTTCAGTCATGGGTTTCATTTTTTTCCTTTCGAAGAATGAAATGTTCTTGAATGCGTGAGCAATCATCCACCTCGATCACGCCTTCGATTTAAGAAAAATAGAGGGCTATGGTTAGGGAAATTTGAAGAGCACGATAAATCCGGGTTAAACATTACGCCGGGTCAACGAGAAAATTCGGCAGCCCTGCTTGGGGGCTACAAGGCTCCGGTCGGTGACCGGGTCAAAAAGCATATGCCGATGGATTGTGTTGTTCGTGTCTAAGCGCCAGTGGGGGTTGCCATTTCCCGGGCGATCAGATAAATGCCCGCCAGCACGAGGCCCACTCCCGCCCATTGGCCGGGCGACAGAGTCTCCCCCAGAAACTTCCAGGCCACCACGGCGATGATGGCGAACCCGCCGCCAATCATGAGCGGATAGGCCACGCTGATTTTGATGCGGTGCAGGGCATAGGTATACAAAATGACGTTGGTCGCGAAGAGCAGCAGGCCGCCGAGCAGTACCCAGTTATTCAGGACTCCGCTTGCCGCCGAGGAAAATCCTTGGTTCAGGTCGATGCCCGCCGGCCCGAAGCGCCGGACGCCGAACTTCATCATCAGATTGGCCATCGCGTTCAGCACCAGCGCCGCTATAAGGGCAATCATGTATCGCATGCGCACCTCTCCCATTGCTCGCATTTGCCGCCGCTCCTCGCAAGCCGGCGGTCGGCCGTCGCTCCTTGATCGAATAAAGGGCCCGATCATCGGGTTTTTAGCCGGTTTCACCCACCGACACGGGTGGCTATAATACACCCGCGTTGGCGGAGGTTGTCAAACCACGCGCGTCCGTCCGCCCGCCGGTTTTACCAAGGGCGGGAAACGCAGCCGTCGGCCGTCATGCGCGTGGCCTTCGCGATTACCGATCAACCATGCGTTAAGAGGAGACTATTCATGGCCCGTAAGTCCAATCGTCGTGATTTCCTGAAATCCTCCGCCCTGGCCGGCACCGGCTTCTGGGTGGCCGAACGCACCCTTTGGGCCCAGAGCAAATCGCCCAATGAAAAACTCAATATCGCTTCGATCGGGGCGGGCGGCCAGGCCGGCGGGGACGTGTGGAACACCTACAAAGCCTGTGAGAACGAAGTGAATGTGGTTGCCCTATGTGACGTTGACGATGAGCGGGCAGCCCACACCTATCAGGTATTGCCCCAAGCCCGCCGGTTTCACGATTACCGCGAAATGCTCGAAAAGATGCATAAGGAAATCGACGCGGTCATCGTCGGCACTCCCGATCACACCCACGCGCCGGCGTCCATCATGGCCATGAAGATGGGCAAACACGTTTATTGCGAAAAGCCGTTGACCCATACCGTGCATGAAGCCCGCCTGATGGCCGAAACCGCCGCGAAGTACAAGGTGGCTACCCAGATGGGCAACCAGGGAACCTCGATGCACAAGTTTCGCGAGGGAGTCGAGGTTCTTCGTGCCGGAGTTATCGGGGCGGTGCGTGAAATTCATTGCTGGACCAATCGGCCGGTCTGGCCGCAAGGCGTGGATGCCCTCGTTCTGCATCAGGGAGTGCAACATGTCTTGCGGGGGATCGGTGAACCGGCCAAGGCCCCGAATACCATGAAATGGGATCTCTGGCTCGGACCCGCGTCGGTCAGGCCTTACGATCCAATCTATGCGCCGTTCAAATGGCGCGGCTGGTGGGATTTCGGCACCGGCGCGCTGGGAGATATGGCCTGCCACACCGCCAACCTGGCCTATATGGGCTGCGACCTGGGGCTGCCAACCAGCGTGGTCGCCGAAGTTGCCCCGGATATGAACCCTGAAAGCTTTCCGACCTGGAGCGTGATCCATTACGATTTCCCCGCCCGCGGGAATCTGCCGCCGGTCAAATACACCTGGTACGACGGGGGGAATCGCAAGCCGCGCGAGGTGATCGAAAAACTCGGCAGCCTGTTGGACGGCGAAAAAGTACCCGACAGCGGCTGCGTGATTATCGGGGACAAGGGCAAGCTCATCCCTCAGGGTGACTATGGCGACGGCTATAAACTCCTGCCGGAGAAGGATTTTGAGGGTTACCAGCCGCCAACTCCCTCGCTACCCCGCTCGCCCGGCCACCAAAAGGAATGGGTGAACGCTTGCAAGGGTGGACCGGCGGCCATGTCGAATTTCGCCCATGCCGCGAAATTCACCGAGATGGTTCTGCTGGGTTGCGTGGCCATGCGCGTGGGCAAACGCATCGAATACGACGGCGCCGCCGGCCAGATTACCAATTTGCCGAAAGCCAACCAGTACCTGACCAAGGAATACCGCAAGGGGTGGGAACTGTAAGCGGCCCCGGATCAAGCTTGAAAACCGCGGAAGAACACAAGCATCTTCCGCGGTTTTTTTATCAACCGTTTTAACCCGGCATGTGATTCTTATGGTTCGGGTTCGGAGGGCAACACCGGCGATTGGTTTGCCGGTAGGATACCGATGGTTTCGAGAGCGTTGATCACGCTCCGGGCGTAGGCCCGTGCCCCGGCCAGGTTGGGATGGCCGATGGATACATATAAGCAATGGAACGCATTGTCGGCTACATCTTCCTCCAGGCAGACGGACACGCGGGTCATTAGCATGGAATCCTCCGGGAAAAACTGTAGCACGTCGCCGACCAGTTCGGCCATGACGGCGTTACTCGCGGTGAGGCTCCAGAGCCATTTGTCCGGAGCGAAAACGGCGTTGGCCGGCCCGAATCCGGGATCGACGAAAATCGCGGGTGGGGCCTCGGGGTAGGCGCCGTTGACGTTCGCGACGGCCTCGGCCAGGCTGGTGCTCGAGGTTGCATGAAATAAATCCGAGTTCGCGGATACCGCCTCGATATAAGTCCGGACATCCTCTTCATCGGTCTCGTCAACTTGCTCGCCGGTTAGAAGGGCGAACTCATTGATGCCGAACAGGTCTGATTCCAGGCTGACGATCGGGAAATAGCCGGTGACCACGACCGCCGCTCGCGGCGCCCGCTTACGCACGCTTTCAAGCAGGACGGTCATCTCCTGCCCGCAGTATTGCCGGGTGATGGCGGTAAGATTCTCGGCCGGCGTCTCCGGGTCGAGGATCGTGCCGATGCCAATGTCGTTGATGCAGCCGTCCATGATGATCAGGTCCATCATTTCCGGCTCCTCGAATAACTCGGCCTGCAGGGTGATGGACGAACGAGCCTTCGGCGCCTCGCCGAAGCAGTATGGCCCGCAAATACCGTCCTCCTCGCTTGGCACGATTCGTGCGCCCGTAATCGCCCACGTCTGGGTGATGACCCGTTTGCCGGTGACGGCCTCGATCCGTTCGGCGGTCAGGGTCGTGAATTTGTCCCGATGGTTCAAGCCGTTGCCCCAGAGAATGGAATCGCCGATCACCGCCAGGTAGAAAAAGTCCGGAACCAAGGCGATCCGATCGCCGGCCAGACTGCCGCCCTCGGCGGTACTCGATATATAGCATTCGAGAGTGCGGACCGCGGGCAGGAGATGCATGGGTAGAACAAATGCCACGCGGAATCCCGTGGTCGGGTCGTCGTTTAACCCACCGGAAAGCACGCTGAAAACCGGTTGACCGGAGGCGAGCATATCGGCCGAGGCCCTCGCCAGGTTGGTCAGTTGGGCATCGGTGTCGCCAGGGACCGGCGCGGCGGGGGGATCGACTTTTATCAAGTCCGTCCTTGTGCCGGCGGAGGTATCTCGTAGGCGGGCCCGCAGAAGCTCGGGTTGGCTGGCGGCCACGATCAAAATAAAACCGGCCGCCTGGCCGGCGTCAGGCTCGGCGGAGCGAATATCCAGGACAAACTCTGGTCGATAGCTTTTCTCCAGACCGACAACCGGCGAGGCAAGCCGTTCGGTCGAAAGAATGTACACCGGCTCGATGGTTGGCGAACCCGGTATCGGGCTGGAATCGCAGCCCGCCCACCCAATCCCGACCGCCAGGAAGAGCGAGCGAACCAGAAGGTATGTGCGCAAGCGTTGAGCCATTGTTACTCCACGATTTCCAGTACGTCGAGCACCTCGACGAATGGGCCGTCATGACAGGACGCCTCCAAATCCGTGCGCGTGACCAGCTTGAGTCGCGAAGTCACCCCCGGCGTGGTCACTCGATCGAACAGCGTGTTATCCAGCTTGGCATCCTGAAACAGATAGTAGGTAATGCCGTTGTCGCCGATCCAAACCGGACAAGGCCCCGAAAGGGTGTCGCTGATGGTGCTCGTGCCGCTCAGCACAAAAGGTGTACCGATCGGAAAAAGGGATTGCGCGCTGGGAATCTGGATCGTGCAACCCGCGAGCAACCCGACGGCCAAAACCCGCAAACCCAACCCGCAAAACCAATGCATGTCACCCTGCTCTCGTCGCCATCCTGTCATAAAAATCTCCTAATCTCCCCAGACCTTCGCGGCCGTGGTGGAGATGTCCTCGTAAATGCCTCGCGCTTGCCTAAAGATATCCTGTACCTCCTGGCGCTCCGCGTCGTTTTTATAGCGATTCGGCTCGCGGCTCGTTTCCAGGAGACGATCCACCCAACGCATCATGTATTCGGCGTCTTTCTTGAAAGCGATGGGCCTGCTGTCGATGATGAAATAGATCGGACTGGTATGAGCTTGCCGGAGGCGGCCGTTGGTTGGATTCTTATACACGGCACGGGCGGCCACCCATCCGCTACGTTTGGGTTCGATCGTCATTTTAAGGGATGCGTTCAGGAACGGCTTCGGCTGGACCTCCTTGAGGTTCACCTGCCGAATCACCTGGCCGTTCTGCACCAGCTCGAGTGTGTCGATCGGCTCGATGCCGAGTAGTTCGACTTTGACCTGTAACGGTTTCCTGGCCTGCTCGTCGAATAGTCGAAACGTGTCCCCCGGTTCCTGATCGTCAACCGTCAGAAAAAGCATGGGGCCGCTGGTGGCGAAAGTATATCCATTCTGCAAGGCCCGCAGGTATTTTTCCTCGGTCAGCGGCCCGTCGATACGGGCGTAGGTGCGGTTATAGCCGTGCGGAGAGGACATGACCCCCATGGCCGTCCCCCCGGTGACGGCCAGTCGGAACCCGCAATTAAGCCAGCGATAGTAGATCTCATTGTTACGCCAGAACGCCTCGTCACCGCCCCAGTCGCGTTCCTTTTCCTCTTCATTGATCGGGCCGGCCATCCCGTATCCAACCGGCAGATCCTCGTCCGCGCGGCGAAAGTGGTTATGGCATAGTTGCGCGGAAGTGAAAAGGCCGAATGCGGCCGTCACGACATTCTCACTCCAGAGTGGTTTATCGCAATCGACGACATAGAAAGGCGAGTTACGTTGGACCTGACGAATCAGTTGTGCGTCGCAGGGATAGGTCTGGTCGTGCCGGGTGAGGCCGAGCGGGCTTTGCATTCCCAGAATGAGCAAGGCCCCTACCGAGTGGAACGGTTCACCGCCGATCCGCTCGATTTCCGAGTTGGCCAGACTGATCAAGTGATCTCGATCCGCGTAGCGGCTGAGCCCGCCAGGCCAGATCGGCCAGGCGACCGGCCAGGGGGTGTTGTCCTCCTTGAAATCGGCCAGATGGTTCCAGAAGCTGAGATACGGCGTGAAATTGACATCGTCGGCCAGGGCGGTCTGTTCCATGATCGCGATGTCGGTTTCATCGGGAAAACCGGCCAATTTTCGGCCGCAGAAGTGGGCGTGAATGTCGGCCGAGTACCACCCCCGTTTCCTCATGTCGATCCAACGCTTCAGCTCGATACGCAGACGGAGAGTCTCGTCCGGCTTGATCGTCACGTCCTGATCGAGCGGCAGGTATTCCTTGCCTCTTTCGACGTGTACGACCGCTTGACCGGGGGGTAAATCGAGAGAGAACTGACCGGAGCAGGAAAAACTGCGATCCCGGTCGTAAGGCACGATGGAGACACCGGCGGGTTGATAGTAACGTTTTCCGTTGGCCTCGACCCAGGCCCGACAGAAGGCGGGTTGCGCGCCGCCGTCGGCGTAAACCTCGACGGTCAGGGTACCGCTCGGTTCCGCGGCCTTAACCGGTGCCGGCGACAGCCCGGTTATCCCCGCGGTGCCGAAAATGCCGAAAAGAAAAAGGATTGCCGCCGTCGGGCGTTCGTATCGCCGGGCCGGCTTCGGGTGGGCGCTTCGCGTTGTGCTGGCATAAAAGCTTGTCCGAATCATTCCACCACCTTCTGGTTATGCGGTCGGAGTTTCCGGGATCCCACGTTCTGGTCTCCCGGTGCGTCGGTATCCATATGGCCCGCCGGCCGGTACAATACTCATCGGCGGTCAGGGGCGGTTTCGGCCACCTTGAAGTTAGGCCGGAACGCGGGTCGTATTGTAACCTCCGGGAGTTGGTTATGGCTAGAATGAAGGCCAAGGATCGTCGGGAACAACTGCTGGAGTCCGCCGCCCGGTGTTTCGCCAAGTACGGATACCGGGGCACGACGACCGCCCGGATCGCGGCCGAGGCGGGCGTCACCGAGCCGGTTATTTACCGGCATTTCAAGACCAAGCAGGATTTGTTTATCGCCCTGATCGACAAGGTGGGCGACGAGGTGCTCAGCAATTGGCGCAAGGCCACCGCCGCGTTGGATAATCCCCTGGAAAAGCTCCGCGTCGTGCTTTATCAAAATCCCGCCACCGCCGACCCGCGAACGCGGGATATTTACCGCCTGCTGTTCCACGCCTCGATCGAGGCCGCCGAACCGGAAATCCGCCAGGCCATCCGCGACCATTATGAGCGGTATGTTCGTCTTCTTGCCGGAGTGATGACCGAAGCCCGCCGGTCCGGCCTGATCCGTACCGACGTGCCTCCCGAATGGCTCGCCTGGCAGATCATCCACGCCGCCGTCGGCTTCGCCATGGTCCGCCCCCTCGAAATCCCCAGCCATACCGGACTTGGCTTCGTCGAGGGAACCATCCGCCTGCTTGTCGAAGTTTTGACCCGGAAAACCAAGTAAGCCGTGCCAAGGTCCGCCGTCCTTGCCTCTGGCTTCGTCCCTTCTTCGTGACAAGATAGGGTGGACTATTGCCCGCCTCTTTCCGCTAGCCGTGTAGAACGCGTTCCGGCGCGCCGAACGACCGTGCGCGTGCGTATTCTGGACAGGGGGCCTTGTTTTGCATTATCAACTGACGGCTACGCCAAGCTTGCTCAGCGTAGCGTTGATCTTTTCCGAGAGGGTCTCGGCGGTGAAAGGTTTGATGACGTAGTTGTTGACCCCGGCCTTGATCGCCTCCAACACGCGGCTCTTTTCGGCCTCGGTGGTGACCATGATCAAGGGGGTGCTCTTGTCCGTCTCGCGGATTTTACGCACCAGGGTGATCCCATCCATGTTGGGCATGTTCCAGTCGATCAGGCAGAGCTCCGGCTTGCAGGCGGCGATCTGCTTGAGGGCCTCGACCCCGTCGGCGGCCTCCATCACATCGTTAAAACCCAATTGGGATAGGACGTTCTTCTGGATGTTCCGAATCGTGCGCGAATCATCGACGAGCAAAATCTTCATGGTAATACACTCCGAAACCTTATCCGGCGACCGCGGCCACCGGTTGCGGACTGGCGGCAGCCTTCTTCTCCACGACCATGGCCACTTCCACGCTGAACCGCCCCAGGGTCGAATCGCAGGGCAGGCCGAGCCGGGGGCGATTCTTCGATTGCGACACGACGTGCTCGCGACCGATGACCACGCTGGGTAGCGAGATGCTGACCTTGAGACCCTCGAGCTTCGCCTTGGCTTGGCCGGCGACCATGTTGGCCAGCTCGCCCAGAGCGTCGGCGAAATCCTCGTGATGGGAATTCAGTTCGATGCCGGCGAATTTGCTGGCCGCCGCCACCGCGGTTTGCATCGGGAAACAAAGAACC
Organism: uncultured Planctomycetales bacterium; assembly: GCA_964642815.1. Lineage (GTDB taxonomy): Bacteria > Planctomycetota > Phycisphaerae > UBA1845 > PWPN01 > JAAYCU01. The sequence goes on from CAZXSA010000027.1 coordinate 18,235, forward strand.
ACGCAACCCACCGCGTCCCCCGAAAGCCCAATGATCGCCGAAACGTCGGAACCGGGCTCGTCGTGGTCCTTGAGGTACGGCTTGCCTACGATGATCTCCGTGGCGAGCATGGTCTGAAACACGTTTTTGACGGAGAATATGAACGGATTGATAAAGCGTACGTCCATGGGTCACGTCCTTATCCGTGCCCGGTTTCGAGGGGCCCGCACCCCTGCCACCGAGCGGGGAATATTGATTATTCACAAGGCATATCGGCTGGAAGGCCGGGGCATGTGAGTTTCCTGATGAAATGTTTCTGGGAGATGGACCGGACGCCGCCAGCCTATTTATGATCCAAGAATCTCCGTATCCTCCGTGCCTTGCGTGGTAAGATTATCGGGCTTCAGGTGGTGGGGGATCCCATCGGTCGGCGGCCTGGGGTGGTTTCAAGCCCCTTGTCAGAAAACGGCAATACGATTACAAAGCCGGGGAATGTTCACGATTCTTGGACGATGGTTGGGCCGGCGGGCATGGGTTTTTATCCTGCTTTGGTCGGTGCTGGTCTTGGCCGGCGTGGCTTGGTCCCGCTTGGCCGAGCCGAAACCGCCACGAGATGTCGAGTCGTTTCTACCACCTTATGTACCGCACAACCAGGCTCGTGAACTGATGGTGAAGGCTTTTCCGACGCTGGCCGCCCGGAGCCAGATCGTGATCATCGCCTACCGGCCCGAGGGCCTGGAAGCGGAGGATTTTACCTGGTTGGACCGGGTAGCCAGGGAAGGGGCCCCGGTCGCCGAGGGCCGGGTGCTTTCGCCGTCGGCGTTCTTCCTCAAGCCCCGTTTAGTCAGCCCCGACGGCCAGGCCGCCCTGGTTGTCTTCAATCTATCCAGCAACTTTCTCAGCACCCTCAGCAAACAGGCGGTGGAGCGGGTCGAGCAGATTGCCGGACAGGATCGGCCGGTAGGCCTGACCGTTGAAATCACCGGGACCGCCGCCGCTGGCCGGGATTACGGCCGGGCCAGCGAGGCGGCCCTGCACAACACGACCTGGGTTACGATCGCGGCCGTACTTTTCATCCTTATCGTGGTCTACCGTTCACCCTTCGGCCCGTTGGTCCCGCTGGTCTCGATCGGGGCGAGCGTATTTTTGGCTTTCGTATTACTGGCGCTGCTCGAGCGCGCCGGCTGGATGGTCTCCGATCTGGAACGAATTTTCTCCGTGGTGCTTCTGTTCGGGGCGGGGGTGGATTACGCGCTGTTCTGGATTTCGGCCTATGGGGAGAATCTGCGCGAACTTCCGGACTACGAGGAGGCCTGCGCGGCGGCAACGCGGCAGACGGCGCCGGCGATTCTGGCGAGCGCGGCCACCACGATTTGCGGACTGACCACCTTGATGGCCACCAATCTTGTCCCGACGCGCAACGCGGGCAAATTGCTGGGGATTGTCCTGATGATGGCCCTGCTGGCCTCCTTGACGCTCTCGCCCGCCCTGGCCCGGCGGATGGGTCGGTGGCTTTTCTGGCCACGGGGTTTTCGAGCGCGGCCAACCTTCGGGCAACGGGTGTTGTGGCCTCGGTTGGCCGAATGGGTCACGCAGTATCCGCGGCCGGTGCTGGGCCTCGGGCTTGCGCTGCTGGCCGTCCTGGCCGCTTCCGCGTTTATGAGCAAGCCGCGCTACGACGCCCTCAACGAGATGCCTCCAGACTCATCGTCCGAACGCGGTTACAAAATCGCGACGAGGTTTTTCTCGAGGGGCCAGCTTTACGGCACTACCCTGTTGTTGGAATTTCCGCAAGCTTCTGTTGATATGGAGAAAATGGAGCGATTGAGCCGCGCCATAAGCAAGGATATTGCTGCTTTGCCCGGAGTTGACGACGTATATTCATTGGATCGTCCTCTGGGGCAACGTCGGGGCGCAACCTTATCCGGCCCGTTGCAAATATTGACCCGTAGCCTGTACTGGTCGGACCAAGCCCCGGTCATGCGTTTCGAAATACTCATCGATCACTTGCCTTTCTCGCCTGAGGCCATGAGCCTGATCGAACAGGTCGAGCAACTCGCCCGGAGGAAAAGCACGGACTACGACGCGGGTGAAAACCAGGTCCGGGTTCTGCTGGGCGGGCCGACTCCTTACGTGCTCTCCGTTCGGGAGGTGGTCAACCACGACCAGATTCGGGTCATGATTCTGGCGACGATCGTGATCTCTCTTATCGTGTTTCTGATGGTGCGCGATTTGCCCCTGACCCTGTTCATGCTGCTGGCCACCTGGCTGACCTTCGGGGCCTGTCTGGCATTGAGTGAGTTTTTCTTCGTTCGTGTGCTGGGGGAGGGCGGGTTGGATTACAAGGTGCGGATCATCGTGTTCGTGATCGTGGTGGCCGTCGGACAGGATTATAACCTGTTCCTCATTAGCCGCTTGATGCAGGAGCCGGCGGAGCTGGAAGATCGTGAGGCGGCCCGTCGGGCGATTGTCCGTACCGGTTCGGTGATCAGCAGTTGCGGATTGATTATGGCGGCGACCTTGGGTTCGCTGGGGGCCGGCGGCCTGATCCTGCTGCGTCAGATCGGCTTCACCCTGGCCGCGGGCATTCTGATTGATACGTTTTTCGTGCGGCCGCTGCTGGTGCCAAGCTTTATTTTGGTCGCCCGGCGACGGCGCGACCGGGCCCCCCGCGAATCGTTGGCCGATCCCGCCCCGAATGAACGGCAAGAGGCGGGTGGCTCCTGAAAATGTGAAAAACTTTCGCTCTCTGGCGTGCCGACTCAGGCCGTGACGAAGTATAATCCCGCACTGACGAGGCCGAGAGCATCCCGCCAGGAGCGGGAAGGTACGGTAGGAAGAAAGATGGAAAGGACAAAGATGCGCGACGAATCGTTGAAGTTTCTGCAGGGTATTTTGGAGACGCCCTCGGTTTCCGGTTTCGAGCAGCCGGTCGGCCGGCTGGTCCGCAAACGCATGAAACCTTTTGCCGACGAAATTACCACCGATGTACACGGTAATACGACGGTGGCCCTTAATCCCAAGGGCCGGCCGCGGGTCATGCTCAGCGGCCATTGCGATCAGATCGGATTGATGGTGCGACACATTGACGACCAGGGTTATCTCTACTTCAGCGCCGTCGGCGGGATCGATCCGACCGTGCTGCCCGGCTCGCGCGTGACCGTGTACAACAAAAACGGCCCGGTGAACGGGGTAATCGGGCGCAAACCGATCCATCTGATGAAGCAGGAGGAACGGGGCCAAGGCAAGGTCGAGCTGACCGATCTATGGATCGATATCGGGGCGAAGGATAAGGCGGACGCCGGCAAACGGGTCTCGGTGGCCGACCCGATCAGCTATGCCCTGAATTTTCAGCGGCTGGGCAATGATCAGATTACCTCCCCCGGCCTGGATGACAAAGTCGGCCTGTTCGTGATCTTGGAGGCGCTGCGTCTGCTGGCCGAACGGCGAATCAAGTGCGGCCTGTTTGCGGTGGCCTCGGTTCAGGAGGAACTGGGCCTGCGGGGGGCGCGGACCAGTTGCTTCGGCATCGATCCGCAGGTCGGAATCGCCGTGGACGTGACCCACGCGACGGACAACCCCGGCGCGGACAAACGAATGGCCGGCGACCTGGCTTTGGGTAAGGGGCCGGTGATCGAAGTGGGCGCGAATATCAATAGCGTGCTCAGCGATCTGCTGATCGACACGGCCAAGAAAAAGAAGATCGACTATCAGCTCAGTGCCGCTCCGGTCGCGACCGGCACCGACGCCAACGCCATGCAGATCAGTCGCGGCGGCGTGGCCACCGCCTTGGTCAGCGTACCCAATCGGTACATGCACACTCAGGTCGAGGTGGTCAGCTTGGTGGACTTGGAGAATTGCGCGAAACTCGTGGCCGAAACCGTCGCCCGCATTGACGATAAAATGCGGTTTATTCCGCTCTGATGCGTGGTCGTCCCGGTGTCGTCTTACCGCTTACGCCTCGCGATGGAGCAGGTCGAGCAGGTCCGGCAGCCGCCAGGGTTTCGCCAGAAAACGGCTTACCCCGAGGGCGGCGAACTCGGAAGCCCGGTCGTCGCCGCTGCTGCCGATGAGGGTGACCGTCGATCGTATCGCCTTCAGTTCCCGCAGGAAAGAGATGATATCGCTTCCCGGCGCGCCGTAATCGACGATGACGTATTCGATCCCATCGTCTTTCTCGAAGAGTCGTAAAGCCTGTTCATGGGTTTGGGCGGCGTAACAACCGGCGCTGGCGGACTGAAGCATGGCCGTGGCGAAGCGTCGATACAATTCCTGCTCGTCGACGATCAGCACGCGGCCGACGAAAGGCCAGCGGATTTGCTTGGGTTCCTGTACGTCCAGCAACATGTCGATCAATTGATGTTGTAGATATTGAGGGCCGTCGGATGGAAGGAAAACGAGCATCCGCGTGCCGTCCACCCGCGGATGTTGCGTGCGGATTTGCCAGGCGATGCGGCGCTCGGATCGCGGATATGCCACCTGCCACCAGTGTACCGCCGCATCGAGATCGGGGCGATTCGGGCCCGCGAAAAGCTGATCAAGATCGGTCGCCGCCGCGCCCGCGGAGGTCTCGCCGAATAAAGTGCGCGCCCGCTCGTTGGCGAACAGGATGCGCCCGGTCGCGTCCACTTGGGCGATGGCGATTGGACTGGACCTTCTTGGACTCGTCGAATGGCTGGCCGCCTGGACCGCCGCCCGAATGCGGCCGGCCTGGAACGGTTTTTCGATGAAATCGAGAATGCCCTTGGCGGCCGCCTCCGTCCGGAGATCCTCGGAGGCGAAACCGGTGATTAGAATGGTCCGCAAATCCGGACGGACCATTCGCAGGGTTTCCGAGACATGCAGGCCATGCACGTGATTGCGCAACATCCAGTCGGCAATCAGAACGTCCGGTCGGTAGCGGGCCCCCACGTCGATGGCCTCGCGACCGCTCCCGGCGGTCTTGGTTTCGTGCTCGTCCCAGGAAAGGATCGTTTCCACTTGTCCGCGATAATCCGGTTCGTCGTCGACGATCAGAACTCTGCACATGGCCGCCCTCCCGTCAAGACGTCTTGGAAATCGGTAATTCCACGGTAAAGGTGGATCCCGCGCCCTCCTGGCTTTCCACCGTGATGGTTCCTCCATGATCGGTAATAATGCCGTGTACGATGCTCAGCCCCAACCCGGTCCCCCCCTCGCGTTGCCGCGTGGTGTAGAAGGGATCGAACAGGTGTTGTTTCTGCTCGGTATTCATCCCGCGGCCGTTGTCTTTGACGATGACCCGTACGGCGTCCTCCGTCGCTTCGGTGCGCACCAGCACCCGTGTGTCGCGTTCGGCGGACTCCACGGCGTTCCGTAAAAGGTTGAGAAATACCTGTTCGATCTCAAGAGGGTTGAGGATCACCGCGGGTAAATCGTCGTCCAGCAGGCAGGTCAGGGACGCGCCCCGCTGCTCGGCATACGGCTGCAGGACCGTGACGGCATGTTCGACGATCGTATTGAGATCCTCCATCCACTTTTCCGTCTTTTCCTGGCGGGCGAACTGAAGAACGCTCTTCACGATCCGCCCGCAGCGCTCGGCGTTGTGAATGATTTTCGCGAGCGATTCGTCCACCAGGGTCTCCCCGTTACCCCGCCGCCGGGCCTCCTGGCCGATCTGGGCGGCCAGCAGCATCATGCCGATGGGGTTGTTGATCTCGTGGGCGATGCCCGCCGCCAGCGTCCCGATCGAGGCCAAACGCTCGGATTGGCGGACTTGCTCGCGCGATGCGTCCAATTGCTGGGTTCGCTCCACGACCAGCTCCTCCAGATGCTGGCGATGGCGGGCCAACTCTTCCTCGGCCAGCTTGCGGTCGGTGATATCGATGGCCATCTCGTAGCGAACCATCCGCCCGTCCGGCCAGCGAATGGCCTTGTCGATGCAGCGGAACCACCGTTTCGTGGTCTGATTTTGGAATTCCCAGATGTACGCCTTCCCAAGGTTCTTCCCGAAAATGCGATCGTTCGTGCAAAACGGACAAGGCGCGGACATGTTCTGCAGTGTTCGATAGCATTTCTGGCCGACCCCATTCCCCCAGAATTTCCGAAAAGCCTCGTTGATATAAAGCAAATCGTATGTTTCCGGATCGGAGATGTAGATGACTTCGTCGATGCTGTCGAAAATGGACAGAAGCTGCCGGCGCTCCAGTTCCGCGTCCGACACGGTGATCTCCTGCGCCGGGTTCGGTACGATCGTCGATGGGTTGTGCTCCGATTCAGGCATAAACGCCTCGCGCCTCGCCGGTCAGCCCGAGCGAAATCCAACCGCTCGTGTTCCCTTTCCATGGCGCTGGCTCCCGCCCGGAAGCCACGTTATGGCGCGATCAATCGCCGTGATGTCGCGCCGGTACGATCCAGAAAACGGCGGCGACCCGGTTGATGAGCAAGATAAGAAGGGCCACTTATATCATTGTGGATGAAACAGGTTCCTCGTGTCAAGTCGGATGGCCCCGCTTGTGGCCGTTTTCCGTGGCGATTATGATCGTTGTCCAAGTTCCCGCGTCAAGCGGGTTGGAGATTCGGCTGTCAATCGCAAGGCCGACGAATTTCGGCCGCATGGATGGTATGTGATGGCGATCCAATTTCAATGTCCTTCTTGCCGCCAGCCTATCGAAATCGACGAGCAATGGGCCGCGCAGCCGGTGGCCTGTCCTTACTGTAAGCGGGTGGTGACCGCCCCGGCGCAGAGTACCTGGCCCGCCGAACCGGTGCCCACCGCCTCGCCGACCGCCTTTGAGGTAAACACCCTAGGGCCGGCCATGCCGCCTGTCAGCCACCTTCCACCGGTGCCCCCGGCTCGCTCCACCACCGGGGTCTGGGCTTTGACCTTGGCCTGTACCGCCGCCGCGCTCTGCATCCTGGCCTACATTTCCTTCTCCATGAGTATGGTCACGGCCGTCATGGAAACCGTCGGCCCCAACGCCACTCCTCAGCAACAACAGGAGGCCATGGCCAAGGTCATGGCCGAGGGCAAAATCCCCCATTCACCCTTGGCCAGCGCGTCCGTCCTATTGGGGACGGCCTGTGGTATCGGTAGTCTGGTTCTGGCCTTGCTGACCTTTGTGCGCAAAGAGGGCGGCCGGGGCTTGGCGATCGCCGCCGTGGTCATGACTCCGCTCTTTTTATTCTGCCAAATTGGCCTTCTGCTGCTGATGTCCATGCCTGCCATGAAGCACTGAACCGACTCACCCCAAATGTCGAGGACTCCGTGGTCGTTCAGGCGGGGGATGCCTGCCGCTGATTCATGTCTTGGATGGACTGTTCCGGTGGGTGATTCCGCCACGCTATCTTTTGCACATCCTGCCATCCAGGGTAAAGCGGCCTCATTGCCGCCCCAGTCCCCAAAGCCGCACACTGGCGTGCCCAGGCTGGACATTTCTATCATGAATCCGGTGCCGAGTCCGGCAACGCCGGGGAATTGTCTTTGCGGCCACCGGCGTCTATGATAAAGGGCATGTTTGACGCCTTAAGCGACCGATTTAACAGTATTTTCCATAAGATTCGCGGACGCGGCCGGATCACCGAGGGTAACGTCCAGGATGCCCTGCGCGAGGTGCGCACCGCCCTGTTGGAGGCGGATGTACACGTACAGGTCGTCCGCAAATTCTGCGACGATGTCCTGCAAAAGGCCCTCGGGGCCGAGGTGCTCACTACCCTGCACCCCGACCAGGTGATGGTTAAGATCGTGCATGACGAGCTGGCCCGGCTGATGGGTCCGGTCGATCCGCGCATTCCCTACGTCACGCCGGGGCCGACGGTGATCCTGATGGCCGGCCTGCAGGGTTCGGGTAAGACTACCACCTGCGGCAAGCTGGCCAAGTACACCATGCGGCAGGGCAAGCGGCCTCTGCTCGTCGCGGCGGACTTGAAGCGGCCGGCGGCCATCGATCAGTTGGAGGTCATCGGCGGGCAGGTCGGCGTGCCGGTCTATACCGAACGCGGACACACCAACGCCGTCAAGGTCTGCCGCAACGGCATCCTCGAAGCCCGCCGGACCGATCGCGATCTGGTGATTCTGGACACCGCCGGGCGGTTGGCCATCGACGAGGAGATGATGGCCGAGATCGCCCAGGTCGAACAGACCACAAACCCCCATCAAGTCTACCTCGTCATCGATGCGATGACCGGCCAGGACGCGGTGAACACCGCCCGACACTTCAACGAGCGCCTGGAGCTCGACGGGCTGATCCTCACCAAGTTCGACTCCGATACCCGCGGCGGGGCGGCCCTCTCGGCCAAGATGATTACGGGTAAGCCGATCAAATTCGTCGGCATCGGCGAGAAACTCGACAACCTCGAGGAATTTCACGCCGAACGCATCGCTGGACGCATCCTGGGCATGGGCGACGTGGTCACCCTCGTCGAAAAAGCCCAGCAGCATTTCGACCAGAAGGAAGCCGAGAAGCTCCAGAAGAAAATGTCCAAAGGGCTCGACCTTGAGGACTTCCTTGGCCAGATGAAGAAGTTCAAGGCGATGGGCTCGATGCGCGACATCATGAAAATGATGCCGGGCATGAGCGCCCAGATGGGCGACATGCAGATCGACGACGGTGAAATCGTGCGGTTCGAGGCCATCATCAAGAGCATGACTCCGGGCGAGCGACGCAACCCGGATATCATCGAGGCCTCCCGTCGGCGGCGAATCGCCCGCGGCAGCGGCACCGATCCGCAGGATGTGTCCGGCCTGATCAAAAGTTTTGCCCAGGTTCGGGACATGATGAGGGCGATGAGCGGCATGTCCGCCCTGGACCGGATGCGCTCGGCCGGCCAATTCGCCAAGATGGCCGCCTCCGGCTTCATGCCCAAACTCAAAATCGGCAGCACGGTCAAGAAACGCCGCGAGACCCGCAAGGACAAACGCAAACGCCGCAAAAAAAATCGTCATTAAGCGATTTATCGCCACGGAGTCCACGGGGATCATGAAGCCTTCTGGAGTTATTAGGGAACAAGGCGCGTGAATTTTTCGACAGGGTTATTTCTATTCAGGCTCAGGCGTACCTCACCTTCGCTCTTTCCATCTTGTCTCCGTGCTCTCCATGAACTCCGTGGTGAACAACGCGGGCTATAGGATGAATCGGCTCACATCGTCGTCTTTGTAGATGCCCTCCAACTGGCGGCGGACCAGGGCCGCGTCGATCACGATCGTTTCGCCGCTATGCTCGGGGGCGTCGAAGGATATCTTCTCCAACACTTTTTCCATGATGGTGTACAACCGCCGGGCCCCGATGTTCATGGTGTTGCGGTTCACCTCGAAGGCGATCTCCGCGATGGCCTCGACGGCCTCGGGCGTGAACTCCAGACGCACGCCTTCGGTCGCCATCAAGGCTACCTGCTGGCGGGTCAGGGCGTTTTGCGGCTCATTAAGGATACGCACGAAATCCTGCTTGTTCAGGTCGCCCAACTCGACGCGGATGGGTAACCGGCCCTGCAACTCGGGCATCAGGTCGGCCGGCTTGCTGTTGTGAAACGCGCCGGCGGCGATGAACAGGACATGGTCCGTATGGACGATGCCGTAGCGGGTGCCGACCGCGCAGCCCTCCACGATCGGCAACAGGTCGCGCTGCACGCCCTGGCGGGAGATGTCCGGCCCATGCTGCGTGCCCGTGGACGCGATTTTGTCGATCTCGTCGACGAACACGATGCCGCTGTTTTCCGTCCGTTGGATGGCCATCGCGATCACCTTGTCCCGCTCGATAAGCTGTTCGCACGCTTGGTCGAAAAGGACTTTGCGGGCCTCGCGGATGGGCAGGCGGCGGCTCTTGGATTGCTGCGGGATCAGTTTTTCCAGGAAATCCTGCATCTCCGGACCCATCTGGTCCATACCGATGGTCGCCATCATGCCCACGGGCACGGGCTTTTCCTCGGAGACGATCTCCACGTCGCGGTCCTCGAATTCGCCGTCGCGCAATCGCTGGCGAAATTTTTCACGAGTCCGCTGCCGTTTCTG
>CAZXSA010000028.1:0-28156 GCA_964642815.1 uncultured Planctomycetales bacterium
TTTCGACGGGCAGCGCTGATTCTCTACTGGTCGGCCATGTTCACGGCCACCCATTTGCCCAATATTCCGTCGATCGTTCCATCCATATCCAATATCGATCTGCTGGCTCACTTGCTTATCTATGGCGGATGGGCGGCATTGTGCTGGTGGGGGTTGGCGGACGAGCGGGGACGGGTATCCTGGTCATGGGTTGTACGCTTGATGATCATCGCGGCCGTCTATGCCGCTTTTGACGAATGGACCCAGGCGTTGGTCGGTCGAACCCCCTCCATCGCCGATTATCTGGCTGATCTGTGTGGCGCGGCTCTCGCGCTGCTCCTGCTCCAAGCATGGTCGAGACGCGGGAAGTAAATCGCGGACCGAATCAGGCCGCCCCCGCCTCGGCGATAACCTGTTTCCGGCAAAGGGCGTCAATGGTGGGAATCAGGTATTGGCCGGCGACCACATCCCAGCTCATCTGACGGGCCAGTTCATAGCCTGAAACCAACAGGGATTTCATCGCGTCCTCATCGCCGGGCATCCGCATGAGCAGTTGACGAGCAACCTGTTCCGCGGCACGAGCTTCCATTGCTTCCCGCTGCTGCCGATCAAGGGCCAGGAGTTTTTTCTCCGTCCAGCGTCCCTTGTCCAGTTGGGTATAATCGGCCACCAGGATATTGGGCATTTCCTTATCGCCGACGGTTTGTCGGACGAAGCCGACGCATCCTGAACAAGAACTGACCACGCAAATACCGCCAAACGTCAAGGGTTCAAGCGGAGAAATCCCGAAAGGCTCGTAGACGCTTTGGCCGAATTCCACGTCCGTGCCCCGGCGGATGTCCATAAACTCCATGTCGGCCGACATCCTTTCGCCGCATACCTCGCGGGACCAGCCGAACTGATTGACGAAAATGATCTTCACCTTTTGCGCCCGGGCGTTGAACTCCTGCACGCCCTGATAAAACAAGGCTTCCCCGCCGGAAAGATCCGGAGCCACCTCGCGATGAACGAGCGGCCACTTCCACCAGCGTTCCATCTCTCGGACGTCGGCGGCCCGGCGTGGCCCGATTTCCGTGCTGAGCACGAAAAAGACCGCGGTTTTCCCGGTTCGACGATACTCCGCTTCAATATGCTCAAGTACTTGGAGGTCTCGCCACAGACCCTTGCTCACCGCCATGCGTGTCACGTGGGTGAAAATATGGTCCGGTCGATAGCCCAGCAGATTTTCCGCGTAGTCCAGTAGCCGCCCACGACTGGCTAACTTCTGGTTAAAACTGATCTTTTCCGAGGGAATTCCGTTATAGATGATTTCGATTGGCGCGCCGGCAAACGAGGGCCCCAGGAAACGCAATTCCTGCAGGACAAAATCCCCCACCGCGAAAATCCGGTCACAGTGCCAACTGTTTTTCACCAGGGCATGACGGTAGTAATCATCCCGTGGACCAAAATATTCCTCAACGGATAACCCTCGACCCAGGGCTTTGGACATCAAGTTATAAAAAGTGATGTCGTGCCCTGAATGCTGTTCGACAATCTGCCGGATGGTACTGACCTCGTGGGCATGGAAAATCGTACGAAAAGTACCCTTGGGATCCATCTTTACCGCCAAAGCGGTGGGCAGACCCATGAATTCATGGGCGAAGACCACGCATTCATTGCCGTGTTCGGCCGCTCCAAGAGCATTAAGAACCGCCCGGGCCGGTTCGGCCAACCTGACAAAGACCTCGTAATCCCAGATGTGTTCGTAAGGTCGGGAATCAAGCTGAAATTCCCGCCAGAGTTTGGCCTTGAAGGCGTTTACTCGCTCCAAGTTGGCGTTTGAAACGTCGACCAGAACGACTTCAGGCGTAACCCGGACTCCGCTATGCGGATCAAGAAATTCACGATGCCCGTAAACGATGTGTACCCCAAAATCATAACAGATTCGATCCAGGGCGCCACTATTCGGATGCTGGGCGATGTGCTCGATGCTGCTGTAAAGCACGTTGATCGGCAGCTTGTGGCGTTCCCCGTTGGCCAGTTGGGCCGCGGACGCCGGGCCGATTAGGATCGTCCGCTGATCAACCGCCCGGTAAGGTCCACTGGTCAGCAGACCTTGCAGAACCGCCCCTATCCCGCCGTACTTGTGGACGGCTTCATGGGTTACATGCACGAAGGTCCGCATCTGTCGTTCTCCGCTGATACGCGATCCGAAGGCCTTCCCAATTCAACTCGATTTCGTCGTCGAGGACGTATCCTCATGCCTTCCTAATCGAAACATACAATACACCCTGTTAGCTATCGCCTTTTTTGCTCTCCGCTCTTTGTATTATTTAGCTAAGGACCGATAATAATCCATATTTGCGTGCGGTAAATAACTATTTAGCCCCAAGGGGTGAAAACCTGATTTTTGTTCGGACCATAGTTTGGGGGTGTCGGCCGAAACCGACATCAGGCGGTTATGAACCATTATTTTACCAGACGCACCGATCGATTGCGATCCCCGCTTCCGTAATGCTGGGATCGGGTTTCACCTTCGGCCGTAACATAAACCGCGCGGCGATCCCCCGCCACGGGACATTCCTTTTCGCAAATCCCACAACCGATACACAATTCGATGTCGATCTTGGGAACCTTTATCTCCAGAAAAACCGCCGCCACCTCTCCGCGGACCGGTAATTGGGCAAACCGGGTGCCGTTTACGAGCTCGCCGCTGATCGGGTCGAGTTCACCGATCATGAGCGTGTCACTATCGTTTGCCCGTATCCGATGCGTCTCGCTGACCCCGTTCCGGTGTATGATTTCCACGTGGTAGGTTGTGGTCTGATCCCCGCGAAATTCGTTCGGCCGAAACGTACAAAGCTCGCCCACCGGTTCCCCCGGTGGCGGGTAATCGGCCACCGTTACCGTGGTCGCGGTGGCCGAAACCACTTGTTTTTTACCCTCTCGCGCCAACAATTTTTTGTATTCGCAGTGAATGGCCTTGGGCGAAGTCGGGCAAACCTCCTCGCAGACCACGCAGGAAACATTCTTGGACCAAGGCAGGCATCGACCCAAATCGTAATGGGCGGTCCCCAACTTCACCGGCCCTTGCGCCGCGAAAGGGCCGAGACCGAGTTTCTCATCAACGGTGATCCGCTGGATGGCTCCGGTCGGGCATACCTGTCCACATGCGGTGCAATTCAATTGACAGTGCCCCATACGGAAATTCATCATCGGCGTCCAAAGTCCCTCCACCCCGGCTTCCAGCATGGCTGGCTGCAGGACATTGGTCGGGCAAACCCGCACGCATTGCTCGCACTTGATACAACGAGCCAGAAATTGCTGTTCCTCGACCGAACCGGGGGGGCGGACCACCCGAGCTGAAAAATCCCTCGTCGTCTTGCCCGACAGCTTGGTAAACGGGAAAAACAGCAGACCGGCCACACCGGCTAAAGCGGCGCGGCGGGCGGGCACGTCCGGCCAGGCGACTTCATGGTGACGCCGAGGCAAAAAGGCAAAGCTCAAGGCATCGTGCGGGCAATCCTCGATGCAATTAAAGCAGACAAAACACTCACTCTTGCGTAATTGTGTATGCGGATCACAGGCCCCCTCGCAGCTTTGCAGACACAGGTCGCAGTTCGTGCATTTGCTCGGGTCTCGCTCGATTCGCCAGAGGGAAAACCGGCTGAACACCCCCAGCAAAGCCCCCAGCGGACAGAGGACGCGGCAGAAAAATCGCGGGATGACCAGGTTCATGCCCACCAGGAAAAGGACGATGGAGCCGATGACCCAGCCAAAAGCGTGTAGCTTCGGATCGCCAAAAATCCCCGCCAAGGGCATGTTCAGGGTGGGCAGCAACGCGGTGGTCAAGGAGCGATGTAATAAACAAATCGGATCCAGCAGGCCGATCTGAAGAGTACCGAAGACGGCCGCGAAGATGAAACCGATCAGCAGGTAATACTTGACGGCGTAGAGGCGACGATAACGGTTCGATTCGATTTTGAGCTTGGCGTTGCGTCTATTGAAGATCCAGCCGGTGAAATGATGGATGATACCGTAGGGACATATCCAGTTGCAGAAAAACCGGCCGAGTAAAAGCGTGGGAAGTAACAGGACCAGCGACCAGGCCAGACCTTGGTAAAGAGTATGCGTACTGAGAACGGTGGCCAAAGCTACCAACGGATCAATGTCCAGAAACTTGCTGACCCAGAATTTCAAGGCCGGAGCTGCGTCCAGGTGCGTAAAGGTCGTCACGAACACGAAGGTCAGGAACAAGGCCATGACCATGATTTGCACGAGGATCCGAACAGTGGTTATACGCATGATTAATGGCTTTCAGCAATCGGCTATCAGTGCTCGGTATCCAGCGAGGGACAATCGAAAATCCTCATTCACCGGAACATTCGACGATCTATATTGATTGCTCGATGATCTTTCCCTGCGGTTCGTATTCCTGCCAACTCCGGGCGACCAGTCGCGTTGGATCCTGGCCGAATTTTGCCCAGGCCAGATCCAGGTACGCCAGCACGGCCGGATCCCGTCCCAGCAGCTTCTGGAAACACCATGCATCGCAGGCTAGTTGATCCACGCTGGCCACCACTACGGGCCTGCCGGCGATTCCGCCGGGGGTCACATCCTCCAGCCGTCCGCCGGTCGGGCCGTTCCTCATCATGACCCGGATGCCATCGGCGATGACCAGCGTCGGTTTCATCATGAAACCCAGGTCACTGATAATATTATGGATGGCTTGGTGGAACTGATTGCGCCGCCCCCCGAGCAGCCCGTACCAGTTTTTCATTACCATCGAGGCGTAGCAAAGATTGTGGTCCTTGACGGGGGCAATACCGATCACCTTATCCGCCTCTTTCAAAGGCTTCCAGAAGATCGGCCAGACACCCAGGGCTTCCTGTTGTTTTGGATCGGGTTCCCGATCCCGCACGGCGACCATCGCGTCGTGGGCATTCGAATGGATCAGCACGGATGCCCCGGCGGCCTCGGCGGCGGTTTTAATACCGCTCTTGGCAAAACAGGCTCCGGGGCTTTCGATCGGGTTGTCGGCCACGATCACCTTGCGGGCCCCTGCCTCGCGGCAGAGACGGACAACGGCCGCCACCACCAGCGGATTCGTCGTGGCCCCCAATTCCGGTCCTCGGTCAAACCCGACATTGGGCTTAATCATCACCACATCGCCTCGTGCGACAAAACGCTTCATGCCATCCGGATGCAAGCCGTCAACCGCCGCCCGCACCATTCGCTCGATGGTATTCAGGCTACCCCAGGTGACCGAAATTCGTGGACGATCAGCCGGGAAATCCACCTCGGCAAAATAATCCTTTAAACGGATCGGTTCGGGCAATCGCAGACCGGCATCGCCGCGTGGATCATGCAAATACCAAGCCGCCCCCGCCGCCAGACCGGCGACGGCCGCCGTCCGCCCACCACGAATCAGCAAATCCCGTCGCGTCCAGGCCCGCAAAGATTCGACGCTCTTGTCCTGAGTGGGCTGGTTATCCTTCATAATGCATCACCATGATTCATGAACCTGTCCGCCCGGCCCCACGCTCATCCCTTCTCCCCAGGAGCGACCCGATCGCGCAACATGGCGGCTCTGGCCTGGGCCAAATCGAGATCCTCGCATTCGCACACTCCACCAAAGTACTCGTCGCGGTAAAATGCCGCGGTGAAGATGCCCATCGAATCGCCGAGCATGATCTCTCCGCCCTCGACAGTCTCGCGTTTAAGTACCTTATCATAACGTTGAGTGGATTCCACGAACTGGTTAAACAACTCGCGGGCCCGTTCCACGCTGTCCGCTTTCAGAACAAACATCTGGTAGGGCTTCCCATCTTCTTCATAGTCGGCCAGATACATCCGTTCCAAATACTCGTAGCCCAGAGCGCTGGTGGCCGCATAACGGAAGGTGTCCGGCAAACGGTGCTCAAGGGGTAGAACAGCTTCGGCCCAGAATGGTCCACTGTCGTCAGCAATCGTCTCGGCGATCGCGTCGGCGATCCGCCGGGAAATGGAGAAAGCTTCATCGCCGCCATCGCTGGGGCCAAGCACATTCAAATAATAAGGGCCTTTCCAGAAATAGACGCTGCCGCCCGAACGATAGGCGCCGCGGCCGATATCGAGTTTGTCGGCAACTCGCGGCCGCTCCCTCATGAAGATTCCCAGGGCGTTGGCCGGCTCCGCCATATCGTACACATACACGTCAAAGACCTGCCGGCCAGCCTGCTCCAGATATTGGCCGAAACGTAAATCCACCACATGGAACGCTCGAAACATGCCTTCCTTGCCGTCGATTTTTTCGTAAAGGTTTTCCGCGTAACGTTCGATCCGTGTCGGGGCTAGCAGGTCACCGCCGCCGATTTCGACAAACCGGGCTCGCCCGGCGACGGATTGCGTTTCCCGCTCGGCCGGCTGAACTCCCTCGCGCGTCATCGCGGAGGGTGCTTCTCCAGCGGTTCCCGGTAAAAAAGGCCCACCATAGACCAATTGCGTGGAAATGATGGCCCGGGCAAGAATCTGGAGCATGGCCATCTCGGTCCCGCCTTCAACGCTCAGTTCGGTGTAATACCGCCCCGCCCAGAATCCGCATCGATCCGTACTTTGCCAGCCGTCTCGACCTATCGGCATCGGCCGGGCGTCCGGGGTCCGTCGCGCCGCGCAGATCTCCGATGCCTTTGCCGGTTCCACCGTCTCCACCACCCGAACCTTGAATTCCGTTTCTTTTTGATTGTATCTTCCCTGGTATACGAATCGGGCTCCATAGGCCTGCATCGATTGAATAAAAACGTCCTGACCGATACCAACCGGGTGAACCTCGATTTCCTTTCGAGTCCATGGTTCAGGCAACATTGGCAGCATGGCCTCGGCCACACGTCGTTCGCGCGGCGGAGTTGGCGGTGTAAGATGTTCGATCCTAAAGAGCGGTGTCTCTGAAATACCCAAGTGATTTTTTGCCCAACGCAGAGGGCCGAAGGCATTGACCGTATCGGCAAACAACCCCCCGGTCACCAGAAAGGAGGTCAACACCAGAACGGCCGTAACCAGTATCCATGCTCCGATGACTCGTTCCCTGCGACCAGGGCCTTTACGCAGGTACTTTCGCGCAAAAAAAGTCGGCATGGAGGTCCGTCACTTTCCGGCATCCACGGATTTGTGTTTCCGTTTCGCCATACGACACGAAGAAAACCGATATCCCTCTCTTGAATGTTCCCACCACCCCTGAAATTAGCATGAGGAATTCAGTATGCCGTCTTCGCATCGGTCTGTCAAAACTACGGCCCCACCACGGGTTCGCTGGAAAATTGTTAAAGTCACTGTTGGTCGATAGCAGGTCACGAATCGTCACGCTTACGGAACAGGGGATAATCATGGAGGACAATGAAATGTACCCTGGATGATAAATAGCAATTTTCATTGACCGTTGCGTGTGAAAATGCTACAAAGATGGAGCGGTACCGATTCGTTCCGCTTGAGAAATCCGGTGACCGGACGGTTGCGTGGAAACGACCTAACCCAAAAGGGACAAGACATGCGATGGTGTCAACATGTGCGCAGAGGGTTGTTGGTGGGCCTGATTCTTCTGGCGGGTTGTTCGGATCGCATTCACGGCCGGTGGCGGTTACATGAGATGCAGCCGGCCTTGGGATATCAGGATTTTACGATCACCCAAGCGTCATTTTACCCCAACGGAAGCTTTGAAACCGTGGCCCTGCGGGGCGAGGAGATGGTCCGTACGAAAGGTACTTATGATTTCAATTGCTTGCGGGGCGAACTGACCCTGACTACCGATGATCGCATCCTGACCTATAAGGCCGACATCAAGGATGACGGCATACAATTGCGGGTAACAGCAACCGGTCCGGACAGCGTGCCTACGACCGCCGTGATGGCACGGCACTTTAAGTATCCTTATTATTCTCAAACCCAACGGCATCCGCCTTGCGAATGCAGCCCATGAAATAAGGGACGACCGTCGGGAACGGTTGTCTGACTGTATGAATCCCGGTCAGGGCGGTATAGGCTATCGTTTCCGAAGGGACGACAAAGGCGGATGGTTACAGGCTCTCGCGGATGGCCGCTGGTGTATGGTCGCGGCGCGGAGACTCGACAGAGGCAAGGGTAGCGAATTATGGCAATCGTACTGACGGATACAGGCGTACTGGCCAGTGATTTGATCGCCGCGTTTGGCCGTTTTTGGGCGTTTTCGGGTCGAACAATGGGCCGAGTGCTTCCTTGGATGACTCGTCGTCGGGATATCCAGCGGTTGTGGCCGCAGTGCCATGCCATCGGGACCAGCAGCCTTCCGGTGGTAATGATTACCGGATTCTTCGTCGGGCTGGTATTAGCCATCCAGGCGATCGAACAATTGATGGCCTCCGGTCTGGCCGACCGCATGGGGGTGATTGTCAGCCTCTCGGTGGTCCGTGAACTCGGACCGGTTTTGGCGGGGGTTATGCTTGCCGGCCGGGTGGGCGGGGCCCTCACGGCCGAACTGGGCACGATGAACGTCACCGAACAGTTGGACGCCTTGCGTTCGATGGGCAGCGACCCGATCCGGGTTTTGGTGGTTCCGCGATTTCTGGCTTGCGTCCTGCTCACCCCTCTGTTGACGCTGTATTGCGATTTGCTGGGCGTGTTCGGCGGCTGGTTGATCAGTGTACCGGTGTTCGGGGTGTCCAACTGGGCCTACTGGAATTACACCTCCAGTGCCCTGGAATGGTGGGACATCTTCTGCGGGGTCAGCAAGGCGGTCTTCTTCGGAGCGGCGATCGGCTTGATCTCCTGTTATAAGGGTTTCCACTGCCGTCAGGGAGCCGAAGGGGTCGGGCGGGCTTGTACGGAAGGTTTTGTCACCGGTTTTATCTCGATCCTGGTCATGGATTTCTTTATCACCATGGCCCAGAAGGGTTTCTATGTATCCATCTGGGGTTTCAAAACGGTCTTTTGATTCAAGCGCCGGGCGCAAACGGTCAAACGAATGAATGAGGACCATGACATCATTGTTGAGCTTCGCGGCGTCTACAAACGCTTCGGTTCGCTGGAGGTGCTCAAAGGCGTCGATCTCAAGCTTCAGCGCGGCCAGACGACCGTTATCATCGGAGAATCCGGGACCGGGAAAAGCGTTCTGATCAAGCATATGATGGGCTTGCTGCGTCCGGATGCCGGTGAAATTCATGTTGGCGGAGAGCGGATCGACCAATTGCGCGAGAAAGACCTGGTCAAGGTTCGCCAGCGGTTTGGTTACCTTTTTCAAATGGGGGCATTGTTCGATTCCATGACCACGGCTCAGAATATCGCTTTTCCCCTGCTTGAGCATACCAATTTTACCGACGAGGAAATCGAGCGTATCGTCGCGGAAAAACTGGAACTGGTCGGATTGAACGGCTCACAGAAAAAACTTCCCGCGGAATTGTCCGGCGGACAGCGTAAGCGGGTTGCCCTGGCCCGGGCCATCGCCATGAACCCGCAGATCGTCCTGTACGATGAACCGACCACCGGACTGGATCCCATTCGGGCGGATACGATTAACGATCTGATTATCAAACTCAAGCATGAGATCAAGGTCACCGGCGTAGTGGTCACCCACGACATGGCCAGTGCCTTCAAGGTGGCCGACCGGATTCTCATGCTCCATGAAGGGAAATTCATAGCCGACGGCACGGCGGACGATTTCCGCCGGTCCAGCGAGCCGAGGGTTCGAAAATTCGTGAACGGCGAATCCTCCTCGGATAAGACCTGACCGCCGGCGACGGGAGATTAACCATGACTGATCGGGTAAGAAACACACTAATCGGATTATTCGTGCTGGGCGGGTTTGTCGCTCTCGCGGTGCTGATCGTGCTGTTCGGGGAAGGCCGCGGGTTGTTCAGCAAGGGGTATATCGTCGTCGCCAAATTCGACAGTGTGATCGGGGTACGTCAAGGTACGGATGTCAATTTGGCCGGCGTTTGGGTCGGCAAGGTCACGGCCGTCGAATTGATGGACAAGAACAATCCGACCGCCGGGGCCCGGGCCCTGATGGAGATTGATCGAAATTACGCGATGGATGTTAATTCGATCGCGAATGTCTATACGCCCATCCTCGGGCAGCCGGTGATCAATATCGAACCGCCGCCCGTACCCACCCGCTTCGTTCCGAAAGATGGAAAAGGTGAAATCACGGGCAAGGTCCGGAATCCTCTGGAGACCGCGGGTGATCCGGAATTGATGAACAACCTGAAAAACACAACCGAACAGATTCGCCTTTTAGCCCTCTCCTTTAATCAGTTGATTTCTCGGCGTTCCGTGACCGAAGACGAGGCCATGATGGATGTCCATCATCTGGCTCCGAATCTCTATTCCGCGGTTGTTCGTCTCGACGCCATCTTGAAACATTTCGATACGGTCCTCGGAGATCCCGAGGTCCAAAGCAATTTGAAAACGTCCTTAGCCAATTTTAGGGAAGCCAGTGAGGGAGCGAAAACCGCTGCAGTCAATCTGGCAAAACTGGGCGAGGAGGCGCAATCGACAATCGGCGACGCCCGCGGGGTGGTGGTTAAACTCGACCATACCGTCGAAAACGCCAACCGGCAGATCGAGGCTTTAGGGACGAAGCTCGCCCTCAATCTGGACAAGCTGTCGCGCTTCATGGATTATCTCAATGTCGTGGGCCGGGACATGGCCGAAGGTCAAGGAGCCATCGGCATGCTTCTGCGTGACACGAAATTCTATGACGAGCTTCTATTAACCGTCCAACGGATCGGCCAGGCAGCCGGCGAACTCAAGGTATTGGTCGTGCAATGGCAACGCGAAGGCCTATTGAGCAGTTTCAAATGACGGGGGCGAAAAAGGTCTCATTCGCCCGCCCGCTCCGGTCACGGACTCCGCGACGGATGTTCCGCTGGGTGGGTTGGTTGTGCGTCGTTATCGGCTGCGACTCCCCCACTTGGTTGATTCGCGAAACCGCAAAACCAACGACCGAGCCTTCCGCGGATCCTTTCGTCTCCGTTTACAGGGATGTCGTTCCCGGTCGCTATGTCCTACTGGCCGACTTGGAATCGCCCGATCAGGAGTTGCTCTTTCGTAATGAACCCCCTTACGCGCCGGGAAAAATCGGCATTACTCAGGACCGGGCCCGGGTCGAGACCGGCTCTGCTTCCATCAAAGTCTCGCTCTACACCTCCGATCAATGGCTGGTCGCCGCGGATAGTCATGATGGCCGGAGAACCCTGCCGCGTGACTGGACGAGGTTCCAGATGCTGATCTTCAGCGTCTTCAGCCCGCGTAAATTGGGCGGATTCCGCTTCGCCGCCCGTAGTGGGTCCAATGACCTGGCCTTGAGCTATGAACATTCACGCATTTTTCTGGAGCCCGGCTGGAATCTGATTCGTATCGATCTCGGCGACTTGGCCGATCACATCGACTTGGGTGATGTGCGGGCCATTCAGTTCGGATGCAACCCCTTGGACACCCCCGTGGATCTTTATCTGGACGATATCATCCTCGTGGACAACACGCGGGACATTCTGAAAACGCCCGCTAAGCGGAAAGGGGATCTGTACCTCCGGGCCGGCGGGCGTCGAATGGTGGTGGGCGCCCTCGATCAATTCGAGTTAATTTTCTCCCGCGGGCAAATCATTCAATGGTTCGACCTCGGGCATGATCCCCAGCGCATTCACAATCTCGTCGGCACCGGTACCTTGGGGCCGACACCCGTACTGGTCCCGAAAGACGCGCAAGATTCGCTCATTCTGCTGGACGATGCCACCCAATGGTCCCCCCTGGGCATCAGCGTTCAAACCACGCAATATCCACGGGATGCCAATTCCCTCTATGTCGTCCTCGAAGGTGAATGGCGTTACGGAACCCTTGATACACCGGCGAATGAACAAAGTCCCTATCATCGCTGGGTCTATACGATCTACCGTGATGGGCAGGTATTTCTGGAATGTCACGGGGTGGCCCAAACGGAACACTTTCGCCCGCCGGGCGTGGGCGTGGCATGTTGTTGCAATGGACAACTCGGTTTCGAGGAAAACATCGTGCATTTGCATCCGCAAGAGCAGGCCGCGCCCGGGCCGAAAACCAACTACGCCCATTTCGTCCGCCGGGCACCGGGCCAGGCGGACTTGTTCATCGTACCCTACGGCTTGCATGCGATACGCAGCCTCAGAAATCCCACCGATCCACGGTTCTGCGTCCTCTGGTCGCTGCCGGTCGTGGACGATTGCTTCCTTTTCTCGGCCATGTTCCGCGTCTGGCCCAGTCAATTCGACGGCCGTGCCACCGCCGACGCTACCGCCTCTGATTATTGTGAACCTTTACCGGTAACGGTCATAACCGGCGCCCTGGTCCGGAACGATCGCGGAGATTTTGACAACGATGGATTCAGCGAGGCCCGCGGGTATTACGTCCTGCAACTCGATAATGACTGGGCCAGGGTCCGTATCGATCGCCGCCCTCCATCCTTGTTCAATCCGGCCTTCAAGATCGTGCAGGTGCATGATCGGGAGGTCCATGCGTATGTCAACGGTCGGCCGATCACGGACCTGTACCGCAATGACGAGGATGACGTGGTTTTCGCCCTCCCCACGGTTCCTTCCAACCAGGTTTTGCTCGAGGTCAATGCTCGGCCGCTTGCTACGGGCAAGCCTTGAAGCGTGACGGATAACAGCCTATTGACGGAGCATTAGCATGAAATCGTATCGCAAAGAGTTGTATTTCCAGACTCCCCACCGGCGCGACTATCTCAACATTACCGGCGAGGTCGAGGCCGCTCTTCAAGAAAGCGGCATTCGCGAAGGACTTTGCCTGGTCAATGCCATGCATATAACCGCCGCCGTGTATATTAATGACGCGGAGCCGGGCCTGATCGCCGACTATGATGAATGGCTCGAACAGCTCGCCCCGCACGAGCCCTTGTCACGTTATCGACACAATAACACCGGCGAGGACAACGGCGACGCCCATCTCAAACGTCAGATCATGGGTCGCGAGGTGGTCATCGCGGTTACCGACGGACGACTGGATTTCGGTCCCTGGGAACAGATTCACTACGCTGAGTTCGACGGGCGGAGAAAGAAGCGTGTTCTGGTCAAGATTATCGGCGAGTGAGTACCATGCCGCGATGCAGTACACAATGTCCTCGTCGTCATCGTTTCGGCGCACACATGTCCATCGCCGGAGGGCTGCATCTTGCTTTTGAAAGAGCCGCGGCGGTTGGCTGCGATTGTTTCCAGATTTTTGTTAAAAACCAGCGGCAATGGCGAGTTGATCCGCTGGAGCCCGACCAGATTCGAGCATGGCGACAAGCTCGCCGCGCTACTCGCGTTAAAACGGTCATTGCACACGGCAGTTATCTGATCAATTTGGCCTGTCCCGATGAGGCCCTATGGGAAAAGAGCATCGCGGCCGTCGTTGATGAGCTGGATCGCTGCGAACAACTGAACATCGGCTGGCTGGTCATTCATCCTGGAGCACATCTTGGCCGGGATGAATCCTGGGGTTTGCGGCGTATTGCCCGAGCGGTCAACATCACCATCCGCCGTACCCGTGGATACCAGGTTCGTGTAACCCTGGAAACGACCGCCGGCCAAGGTACGAACCTTGGCTACCGCTTCGAGCAACTGGCCGCCATCATGATGCGAATCCGCGAACCGGAGCGGGTGGCCGTCTGCCTTGACACATCCCACGTCTTTGCCGCCGGTTATAACCTGAGTTCGACGGAAGGCTATGCCGCAACCTTCGCGGATTTCGACAAGTATATCGGCCGGGACAAGTTGGCCTGCATCCATGTCAACGACTCCCTCAAACCATGCGGAGAGCGAATCGATCGGCATGAACATATCGGAAAAGGGCAAATCGGCAGCAAGGCGTTTCGCCGACTGGTAAACGACCCACACTTACGCGGTTGCCCCATGATTCTGGAAACCCCCAAAGGACAAGACGCTCGTGGGCGTGACTTGGATCGAGTGAATCTCGCCAGATTACGCAGCTTTTTATGATGTATTACAGCGTATACCCTCCCCCTCAGCTTCGTATCTTGACACCCGAGTCTCGCGGGTGTCCAATAACCCTCGGCGTCGGCAGATAGTAACGATTGCAGTCAGCACTTTTTCCAAACAAGGGGCAGATCATGGCTAAGGCATACGTTCTCGGTTTGGATTTCGGTACCAATTCGGCTCGGGCGTTGATTGTTGATCCGGCTAACGGGCGTGAAATCGCCACGGCGGTGGCCAACTATCCCAGCGGGCATGCCGGGATCATTCTCGACAAGCGCGATCCCAACGTGGCCCGCCAACACCCCTGTGATTGGCTGGAAGCGATGATCAAATGCACCCAGGCGGCCTTGCGCCAGGCGAAAAAAGTCCGAGGGTTCAGTCCCACGGGGATCATTGGGATTGGCGTGGATACGACGGCCAGCACCCCCCTGCCGGTCGACGCCGAAGGGTGCCCGCTGGCCTGCAAGAAAGAGTTCAAGAAAAACCTCAACGCCCTTGCCTGGCTGTGGAAGGACCATACCAGTTTCGCCGAGGCAGCGGAAATAACCGCGGCAGCGGCGACGGCTCATCCCGAATATCTGGCCAAGTGCGGCGGTACGTATAGCAGTGAATGGTTCTGGTCCAAGGCCCTGCACTGCATCCGGGTTGCCCCGGAGGTGATGCAGGCGGCGGCGGCCTGGGTCGAGCAATCGGATTACCTGCCGGCCGTCCTGACTGGCAACAACAGCCCCGCTACCTGGAAGCGCAGCGTCTGCTCCGCTGGTCATAAAGCCATGTACCATGCCGACTGGTCGCTGCCAGCGGCCGATTTCCTTGATTCGCTCGACCCGCGGCTGGGTGACCTGCGTCGGCGCGGCACCTACGAGAAAGCCTACCCCTCCAATGAAAAAGCCGGCGACCTCTGCCCGGAATGGGCGAAGAAACTTGGCCTGCCGGCCGGTGTCCCCGTGGCCGTCGGCTCGATCGACGCCCATCTGGGGGCGGTCGGGGCCGGGGTTAAACCCGGTTCGCTGGTCAAGATTCTCGGTACCAGTTCATGCGACATGATGATCCATCCGAGCGATCAGCCGCTACCAGACATTCCCGGTCTGTGCGGCATTGTTGACGGCTCGATCGTACCGGGTTACTTCGGTCTCGAAGCGGGCCAGTCGGCGGTCGGCGACATTTTCAATTGGTGGGTCAACAACTTCGACAAGGGCGAAAAGGCCCATGCCGCCCTCTCGGCGGCGGCGGCCAAACTCAAGCCCGGCGAGAGCGGTCTGCTCGCCCTCGACTGGAACAACGGCAACCGCTGCCTGTTGGTCGATCCGCGGCTCACCGGCCTGCTGATCGGACAGACCCTCCACACCACGCCCGCCGAGGTATACCGCGCTCTGATCGAAGGCAGCGCGTTCGGCGCCCGCATCATCATGGAACGCTTCGAGGAATACGGCGTCGCGGTCAAGGAGGTGGTCAACTGCGGAGGAATCGCCGAAAAAAGCCCATTGGTCATGCAGATTTACGCTGACGTGACCGGCCGTCCCATGAAAATCAGCCGCTCCGCCCAGACCTGTGCCTTGGGGGCCGCCATCTACGGTGCCGTCGTCGCCGGCCGGGCAGCCGGCGGGTACGACTCCGTCGAGGACGCGCAAGCGAAAATGTGCGGCCTCAAACCCAAGGTCTACAAGCCCGATCCCAAACGGCATCAGGTCTATAACGAGCTGTTCCACATTTACCACCAGTTGCACGACGCCTTCGGCACCACCGGTTATTACCAGTCGTTGCACAATATCATGAAAGATCTGCTGGCCATCCGGGACCGGGTACGGGGTATCGGCGGGTGATCGGTTTTGACTTGTTTCATGGCGAGGGACGCAAGTTTTCGTGGCGGATGACCCACCGGCCGTCATCGGGAAAGCCGGGTGCGTGGCGTTGCGGCGAATTATCCCAACCGGCGGCCATCATCGCTACCGCCCACAGCAGGCCGCCGTTTCCGGGCAGGTACCAGCCGTAACACAAGCCGTTGGCCGTGTACTGATTTCGCCTTTCCTCGAAAAGCAGCCAGTCCACCGCCTCGACGGGTCTCTCCAAGCGGGCCGCGGTCATGGCCATCATGGAAAAGTCGCAGCCCCAGATATTTCTCAGCCATTTGCCGGCGCGTAAATCCGCGGCTATTCGCTCATAGGTTTTTTCCATAATCCGCGGATCGATCAGCGGTCCGCGCACGCAGCCGTACACCTCGGCCCAGGCCGGACGGATAAAGCGGCCATCGGAATTGACACTCCATACCGTGGGATCGGATTCCTCGTTTACATACACGCCGTCGTGTACCGGCGGGCGCGAGAGGTGTTGGAGAATATGGTCCCATTGCGGTTCGCGGGGCAGGCCGAGCCTTTCACGCCATCGCTGAGCGATTTCCAGACTCATCGCCCAGTAATTCAGTTCGCTCGTGCTGTTGTAGCTCGCGAATCCCGTATTGCTTTCCGCCCCGCTCATGACCGGCGGACCCATGATAAAACGCTTGCTTGCCTCGTCCCAATACATAAAGTCCGCCATCATGGCGGCCGTCTCGAAAATAATGTCTTTCCATGCCTCCAACGTTTGTCGCGTGGGTTGCGCGCGATAGAAAAGCTCGGCGAAATAGAAAGGATGAGCGTTCTGGGTAACCCGGTTGGTGCCGAGAATCCACGCTTCCCACTCCGCGGACGGGTGCGAGGTCTTAAGCCACTTGGCGCCCTTCCAGCCCTCGGCCTGAGCCTCGCGACGGGCGGCCGGCAGACCGATGTCACGATACCACTTGACCCACCCGTCCAGCAGATGCTCGCGTCCCCACAGGACGAAATGGGCCCCGTGCCATGCCGTCATTTCCAGGTGAAACTTCCCGTCCCAACTGTTACGTAATAGTCCGCTTTCCTGCGGTGGGGACATGCCGGTCGAGTTGACTCGCGTGGCATACAGGGAAAGCACCACCCGCCGCTCCAACTCCTTCCAGCGCGGATCCTGGCTACCGGAGAGATCTATCATTCCACCGGAAAGCCAATAGTCGGCCCAACTTTGGGCCGCCGCTTCTTTCGTTTGGGTAAAGGATGGCAACGAGGACGGAAGCGGCTGGCCGTTAAACGCGCAGACAAAGGTCAAATCGGTGGAGCCCTCGCCCTGGAGTATAAAACTCTGCCCGCCCGTAGATGACTGGAAACGTGAACCTTGCGATGTCGCGGCTATCGTCACGTAATAAATGGTTCGATCCACCCGGCGGACAAGATCGATCCGGTCGGTCGTCTGACCGGCGATGCGGATTTCCTGATCCTTTGTTCGTTTCCTATCATACCAGGAGGGCATTCGGCCGTCCGGCGGAACGTAAGGAAAGTCGTCATGTTCCGGGTAAGGAAGATCCAGGGCAACCCGTAAACGCCCGTCGGCCACCAGCGGAGAATCGATATGAACCGCCACAAGGCTCAATTCCGGATGGACGCATGTTTCCACCCGCGCTGTTTCGCCTGCATGGATGAACCGGCTGGAAATGATCCCATGCCACAAATCAAGTTGCTGATGAATCTCGCTCAGGTCGGCGACCTGAAGAGTTTTACCATTCCCATCGACGAAACGTAGTCGTCCAAGATTCAGGCGATGGGGGTTGTCGTCGAGCCAGTCGGCCAGCACCTTCTGTTCATCGGGAACAGGTGAAAGGTAATACCGTTTCCTGCCGTGGGTAATCAATTCCGATCTTGTTCGATCCTTGATGCTTATGCCCTCCGGTAACGGGAAGGCATGCCAACCCCAGTCGGACAGGATGTTGCCATAAAACGTCTGCAAACCGGTCACATCGACGTTGAAGGCGAATCGACCGTTCCCCACTTGCAAGGGACATTCCGCATCCGTGGCGTTCAGTACCACATTATGCCGGTTCACCACGGCAAGTCGATCGATCCTGTCGGTATCTTTTGGCCCGCTCGTCAACATAGCTCCGGTCATCCCGATACATTGGATGCCGATCACTTTTTTTTCTGACTCGACAGCCAATAGTACTGCACTCCGATGCGACGAGATCGACGCAAAACCAGCCAGGATACCTGCAATGAGCAAATACCTTCTACGAATCATTCGTTATACGCTTTCCTTCACGGTTCTGTTTCTCATGCCTAAGCCAGTCGTCCCGTATCTGCTGGGTGACAGAGAACACGAAAAGATTTTTCATCTATCGGGACATCTCCTTCCCGCCCTCATCGTATCTCAACTTCAGCGCCGCGCTAACGAGATGGACCATCGGTCACGTCGCTCCCTCTCTCCACCCTTATCCCTCGTTGGCCCGCCACGAGTGGGTAAACTCCGTCGGGCTGGTTGGGCGATACGGATGGGCAAATACCATGCTCCCCTCTATTCCCGGGCACAGCGGACCGCCTCGCTCACTTTCTTGATCTGCTGCACCTGGTCGGGGTCAATGAAGCCGTTGTAAGGGGTCTTGGTTATGACGCCATTGTAACCCGCCCTGGAAACACCCTGTGTGCCGACCTCGAAGGTCAAGACGCCCCCCTTCTCGATTACCTGTAACGCATAATCACGGATTTGTTGGTCGGCAAATCGCGTTCCACCCGAAGACCACCAGCCCCCAACATACGTCCATACATGCCACTGAGCCCCATCGATCCATCGCCCCGTGGGCACGAAGGACAAATCATCGCTTTCGCCGGCCACATATTCGTTCTGGCCGCTATAACGAATCATTTGACCAACACCTGGATTAAAAGCCACAAGGGCATCAGGGTTGCCCGCTCGCAAGGCGTTGGCAATCGCGGTAAACCATTCTTCCCGCCGGGACGCGTCTTTGTAATCTTTCAACCAGACCCCGTCGACCCACCAGCCGGCCACCTTGTCGCCATAGCGTAAGGAAAATTCCTTGTATACCGCGACGATATTGTCGATCAATATCCTGTTTGGCGGCCAGCCGCCCATGGCTTCCCGCACGTCGGCCGGACAAACGGAACGCGGATCCAACCGGAGGTTGACGTAGAGCATCAACTGGATTCCCTTGGCCTGTAGCGAGCGATGAAGTTCCAGCGGAATATCGCGGTCGGCGGTGCGCTCCGACGTTTTCAATATCCGATCGTACGTCACATTCGGGGCCATCATCATCCACGATTGATGATGAATCGTAAAAAGAAACCATGCGGCCCCTGCTTCCGCTGCTTGCCCGGCGACCTTGTCCACCTGGAACTGGGTCGCCGTTTTTTCCAGAATTTGAGGACTGTCGGCAATGTAGTGAGTGGAAAGCCCCATTTTCCCTTTGTACATCCAGTCGGTGATATGTGATCCGGCAGGCATCGTCGTCGTAGCCGGCTTGGTATCCTGGGCCATCAGCGGCCTAATACCGACCGTCCATCCCGCCAGAAAATAGATTGTGATAATCGATAAAACACTCGTTACCATGACTCGTACCGAATGCTTCATATCGCTTCCATCCTCCGTCTGATTATGGTGCCCCATTACCAATATCTCTCAAAATGCAGATTGCCGGGCTCCGACTTGGTTTGGGTTTCAAAGCCACGCGATTGGAGGTGTTCTTGTACGTCGATAATCATGGTCGGATTACCACAGAGAAATACATGGCTGCCATATGGGGCAAGCGCTTCGCCGGTCAATTCGTGGAAGACGGAGTCATCGAGGACGCTCTGGACCCGCCCGCGCCGTCCGGTCCATGATGAGCCGGCCACCTCTTTCCCTGAAATCACCGGGACGTATACAAATGAACTGTCCCGGCGGGCAAGGGCCTCCATCTCCTCGCGATAGCCAAGCTGCTCAACCTCGCGTACCCCGTGAACGAGCGTGCAACGTCGCCACCGGTTGCGGCCGCCATAGGTACGAACCATGGAAACAAAAGGAGCTACCCCCGTTCCGGTGGCGACCAGTACCACATGGCTATCCTGAGGCACATCACCAAGGGTAAATTCCCCGCGAATTCGTGGGTCCATGAAAAGACGGTCACCCTGCTCCACGTTCCAGAGCCGAGGGGTGAGCTTGCCGCCCTCGACCAGGACAACATAAAGTTCAAGATACCGACGCTCATCAGGCGACGAGGCTATTGAATAGGCCCGACGAATAAGACGAATTCTGGTCGGCGGATTGTCCGCGTTCGGAGCCGGACTTTCCTCCGGTCGCGGCAGGCCAAGAGTAACGAATTGCCCGGGTAGAAAATCTGGCACGAATCCGTTGTCGCCACGAACGCAAACGATACTCAAATCAGGGGTGAGATCACGGCGCTCGACAAGGGTGGCGTTGAATGGATCAGCACTCATAAGTTGGCTCATTCTAGGACAGCTCTTGAGGATAGACAAATGGAGGGGGTGAACCTAACGGAATGTTTGTCCGATAGCCGGGCGGTATCGACGCATTTGTTGGGAAAACACGCACGGGTGGTTTTATTGTACTTTTAAGTTCTTTCGGGGGTGTCGTGATTCGAGAGAATGACTGTTTCAATAGTGCCACAAAAATGGCTATCGCTCCGTCTCCGGTCAGGAGGCCTATATCAAGACGAAGATTTTTGAGAATTATTCCCTCTTGCCCCTTGAAATCTATCGCCAATGGGTTATGCTGCGTTGCTTGTGATTTTTTTCACGATCATGTATGGTAATGCTCTCCATACAGTCCTTACCCGCCACGGCCGTTTTCGGCCCGCGGGCGACCGAGAAATCGGCGACGGATACGGCAAGGTGTTCAAGACTATGTGCGAACCCGTGAGTTTGCCGATATAAGGGTCCACGAAGTCAAGAAAGACGACCGGCTTGTTTGTCACGGGCTGGGTGTCCAAGCCTTGGGTAAGTTTGGGATTAGCGGGACGGCTGGCCGCTGAGGTAAGCCCGTAACCCCCAAAACACGACATGCGTATAGTGAGGTCAATTCGGCCGGTGTATCGGCCTAGAGGACAATTGAGGTAAGCCATGAGCCAGAGTTTGCAAGACACCGTCCAGCAGATCTGTCGCGACCATCAAAACGACCGCGGCCGACTAATGGATATCGTCAACGGCGTGCAGGCGAAATTCGGCTGCGTCAACCAACAAGCGATCGACCTTATCGCCCGGTCGGTCAAAACCCCCCGGGTGGACGTGGAGAGCGTGGTTTCGTTCTACGCATTCTTCTCGCCGACCGCCAAAGGCAAGGTCATCATTCGGTTATGCAATGATATCATCGATCGGATGCATGGAAGCGCGCGGTCGGCGCAGGCGTTTTTCGACGATCTGGGCATCGGTTTCGGGGAGACGACCGCCGACGGAATGATCTCATTGGAATCGGTCCCTTGCATCGGTCTGAGTGACCAAGCTCCCGCCGCCCTGATCAACGACGTGCCGGTGACTCACCTGACCAGCGATGCCGCTCACGACATCGTGGCGGACCTGAAAACGCACATGGACCCGCAAAAGCTGGTCAAGAGCTTTGGCGATGGGAAAAACTCCCATCCGCTGGTTCGCTCGATGGTGCGGAACAACATCCGGCAGCCCGGCCCGATTATTTTCTCTCCCTGTGTCCGGGGCGAGGCGATCAAGAAAGCCCTGAGCATAACCCCGGCGGAGGTAATTCGGGCGATCAAGACGGCCCGGCTACGTGGCCGTGGCGGCGCCGGTTTCCCCACCGGTATCAAATGGGAATTCTGCCGGGCGGCCGAGGGCGACCGAAAATATGTCCTGTGTAACGCGGATGAGGGTGAACCGGGCACATTCAAGGACCGGGTTATATTGACGGAGCGGGCGGACCGCGTGTTTGCCGGGATGACCATCGCCGGTTATGCCCTCGGCGCGGAGGAAGGAATCCTCTATCTCCGCGGCGAATATGCCTACCTGCGGGCGTATCTGGAGGACGTGCTGGCCAAGCGGCGCAGCGACGGCCTGTTGGGCAAGGACATTCTCGGCAAGAAGGGGTTCAACTTTGACATCCGCATCCAGATGGGTGCCGGGGCTTATATCTGCGGCGAGGAAACCTCCCTGATCAGTTCGTGCGAGGGATTGCGGGGAGACCCGAAGAACCGGCCGCCCTTCCCTGCCCAGAAGGGATACATGGGCTATCCGTCAGTGGTGAATAATGTCGAAACCTTCTGCTGTGTCACCAAGATTCTGGAGCTGGGACCGGCGAGTTTTAACGAGTATGGCTCGGCCGGCAGCAGCGGCACGAAATTGTTGAGCATCGCGGGTGATTGCACGTCCCCGGGTGTTTTCGAGGTCAATTTCGGCATCACGCTGGGCGAGGTGCTAAAGCTGGCCGGGGCGGAAAACGCCATCGCCGTGCAGGTCGGCGGACCGAGCGGGCAACTTGTCGGCCCGAAAGACTATGGGCGAAAGATTTGCTTCGACGATCTGGCCACCGGCGGCTCGATCATGACCTTCGGACCCGGTCGCGACATACTCAAGACCGCTCAATGCTTCATGGAGTTCTTTATCCATGAAAGTTGCGGCTACTGCACGCCCTGCCGAGTGGGCAACGTGTTGCTCAAGGAGCGACTGGAGCAAATCGCCGCCGGGCACGGCCAGCCGAGCGACCTTGATTACCTCCAGAAACTCGGCGAAACGGTCAAGACCGCGAGCCGTTGCGGATTGGGACAAACCTCGCCGAATCCCGTGCTCAGCACGCTTAAGAACTTCCGCGAGGTTTACGAGAAAATGGTCAAGCCGTGCAAGGATGGTTTGTTGCCGACCTTCGATATTCATGCGGCAATCGGCCAAGCCAAGAGGATCACCGGCCGCGAGTCGGTCGTGTTCAAATAAAAAAGGACAAGACGATGAGTGAAACGATTACCTTTACGATTGACGGCGAAACGGTCCAAGGCCGGCCGGGGCAGACGATTTTGCAGGCCGCCGATGGGGCCGGCATCTACATCCCCCGGCTTTGTGCCTATAAGGACCTTAGCCCCTTCGGCAGTTGCCGGGTATGCACGGTGATGGTCAACGGTCGGCCGCAGGCCGCCTGTACCCAGCCGATCGCCGAGGGCATGATCGTCGAGAACGAAACCGATAAAATTCGGAATCTTCGGCGCGACCTCGTTGAAATGTTGTTCGTGGAAGGCAACCATTTCTGCATGTTCTGCGAAAAGAGCGGCAATTGCGAATTGCAGGCGATGGCCTATCGGTTCGGGATCGCGGCCCCGAAATATCCGTACATGTTCCCTGACCGGGACGTGGACGCGAGCCATCCGGACGTGATGATCGACCGGAACCGCTGCATCCTGTGCGCTCGCTGTATCCGGGCCTCGCGGGAAAAGGACGGCAAGAGCGTCTTCGGATTCGTCAATCGCGGATCGCACAAGCGGGTGGCGGTTAACGCGGAGGACGGGCTGGAGCAGACCGACCTGAAAGTCACCGACCGGGCCGCTGAGGTTTGTCCTGTCGGGTCAATCCTGAAGAAGCGGGTCGGCTATGTCGTTCCCGTCGGCAAGCGTTTGTATGACCATGAACCTATCGGGTCGGACATTGAAGCCGCCCGGGCGAAGAAGTGAGGATACCAGTCATGGCTAAACCAAAAGTCGCAACCACGTCCCTGGCCGGCTGCTTCGGATGTCACATGTCCCTGTTGGACATCGATGACCGTATTCTGAAGCTGATCGAGCTGGTGGATTTCGACAAATCGCCCATCGACGACATCAAGAAGTTCACCGGCCGTTGCGCGGTCGGCTTGATCGAGGGTGGTTGTTGTAACGAGGAAAATGTCCATGTGCTGCAGGAGTTTCGCAAGCACTGCGACGTTTTGATTTCGGTCGGCGATTGCGCGACCATGGGGGGGATCCCGGCAATGCGGAATACGATCCCCTTGGTCGAGTGCCTCGAAGAGGCATATCTCAATGGGCCCACGGTGCATAATCCCTCGGGGCGGATTCCGAATGATCCGGAAATCCCCCTGTTGCTGGACAAGGTGTATCCGTGTCACGAGGTGGTCAAGATCGATTACCACCTGCCGGGCTGCCCGCCGTCGGCGGACACCTTGTGGCAGGCCTTGACCGCCCTGCTGACCAATAAACCCGTGGATCTGCCTTACGAATTGATTAAGTACGATTAAGCCTGCATGGCATCGGAGAACCAACCGTGATAGCAACGAAAAATACCAAACGCGTGGTGATCGAGCCGGTAACCCGAGTGGAGGGGCACGGTAAGGTGACCATTCTTCTGGACGAGGCCAACCGGGTCCAGCAGGCCCGGCTGCACATTGTCGAGTTCCGCGGGTTCGAGCGGTTCATTCAGGGTCGCCCTTTCTGGGAAGTACCCGTTCTGGTGCAGCGGCTTTGCGGGATATGCCCGGTCAGCCACCATTTGGCGGCGGCCAAGGCCATGGACCGGATCGTGGGCGGCGAAAACCTTACCCCGACCGCCGAGAAAATGCGCCGGCTCATGCATTACGGCCAAATGTTCCAGTCACACGCCCTGCACTTTTTCCACCTCTGCTCGCCTGACCTGCTGTTCGGGTTTGACGCCGACGTGGCCATCCGTAATGTGATCGGCGTGGCCGCCAAGTATCCGGACCTCGCCGTCCAGGGCGTGATGATGCGCAAATACGGGCAGGAAGTCATCCGTTTGACCGCGGGCAAGAAAATCCACGGTACCGGAGCGATTCCTGGAGGTATCAATAAAAACCTGAGCATCGAGGAACGCGATTTCCTGCTCAAGGATCTGGACCAGATGGTCACTTGGTCTCGCGGCGCTTTGAAGATCGCCAAGGATTACACGGTCGCGAACCTGGAGAAAGTAGCCCCCTTCGGTTCCTTTGACTCGAATCACCTTTCCCTGATTCGGGCCGACGGGGCGATGGACCTGTACCATGGCAACCTGCGGGCCATCGACGCGCAGGGCAAGAAGATTTTCGACCAGGTTGATTACCAGAAGTACTTCGATTATATCGCCGAGGAAGTGCGTAACTGGTCCTACATGAAGTTCCCGTTCATCAAGTCGCTTGGACCGGAGAACGGTTGGTATCGCGTCGGCCCGCTCGCTCGGGTGAACACGTGCGATTTCATCGATACGCCCGAGGCCGAGGCCGCCCGCAAGGAATTCATGGCCGTCACCAACAACAAACCGAACAACCTGACCATGGCCTATCACTGGGCTCGAATGATCGAACTGTTGCACTCCATCGAAAAGATCAAGGACTTGCTGCACGACAAGGATCTGCAGGGCAACGATCTGGTGGTCAAAGGTCAACGCCGCGAGGAGGGCGTCGGCTTGGTCGAGGCCCCGCGGGGTACGCTGTTCCACCATTATCGAGTGGATAAAAACGACCAGGTGGTCATGGGCAATCTGATCGTCTCGACCACGAGCAACAACGAACCGATGAACCGGGCGGTGCGGAAAGTCGCCGAGGACCATCTTTCCGGCAAGAGCGAGCTCACCGAAGGGCTGCTCAATCATGTGGAAGTGGCCATCCGGGCTTATGACCCGTGTCTTTCCTGTGCCACTCACGCGCTCGGGCGAATGCCGCTGGTGGTGGAACTGGTGGATGCCCAAGGCAACACGATTGATCGGAAGGCGAGGTAATGACCGAGAATCGCCCCAAGGTGCTGCTGATGGGTTACGGCAATCCGGGCCGGCTCGACGACGGTTTGGGACCGGCGTTGGCCGAGGCGGTGGAGGCGATGAATCTCCCCGGCGTAACCGTCCAGGCGGATTACCAATTGACCGTCGAGGACGCCGCCGCCGTGGCCGAGCATGACGTGGTGATCTTCGCCGACGCGGATGTGGCTGGCGCGGGGCCGTTTTATTTTAGGCGGATCGTGCCACGGGCCGGTTGCAGCTTCACCAGCCACAGCGTGGAACCCACTGCGTTGCTGGCCTTGGCGACCCAGCTTTTCGAATCCAGGGCGGATGGTTATATACTTGGTATTCGCGGATATGAGTTTAACGAGTTCGGCGAGCGTTTGTCCCAACGGGCGGCACAAAACCTGGCCGAGGCATTAACATACGTACGGACGGCCCTGTTGGCGGGCCGCTTCCCCGAGGTGGGTCAACCACCCGTGGAACAATGGACGGTAGAAACGGCTCCTTCTATGGGGAACTAAACATGCAAGATGGCAAACATGTGGTTCTGTATATCGATGACGATCAGGATTTTCTTGATTCCATGCGGGTTATCCTCGAATCCAACCAGTACATCATGGTCGAGGCCAACAGCGCCGAACAGGGGCTCAAGGTCTACAAGGAAAATCGCCCCGATCTGGTCATCGTGGATCTGATGATGGAGGAGGTCGATGCGGGTACGCGTTTCGTCAAGGAATTGCAGGCCCTCGGCAACAAGGCCCCCATCTACATGCTCAGTAGCGTAGGCGACAGCATGAGCATGAGTACGGATTACTCACAATTGGGTCTCAGTGGCGTCCTTCAAAAACCGATCAACCCCGACGGCCTGCTGGCCATCTTGCGAACCAAGCTGAAAAAATAAGCTGGCCCATCGGCCGGCGTTATTCGTCCGCGGTACAGAACAAACAATTAAAAACCCGAAAGGCGAGCATAACTTGTAGCTATATTCGCTTTTCGGGTTTGTCTTTTCAGCGAATTTCTACCTTGCCGAAATAAGCAAATTCGTTCATCCAATCGTTGGCATGCGCTTCTAGACGAATCTCGACCTTTTGGCCGGCATGGGGAGCCAGATCAACGGTTTGGGTAGTCCATTCTCCTTTGCTGGCAATCACCATTTCCATGACCGGCTTCCCGTTGACCGCCACCTTGAGTAGATAGTCGCCGCTCTTATGCGAAGCGGTATCGATATACAGTTTAGGATCGACCGCTTGCGAAACGACCAATTCAGCGGCCAAGATCGCCGGCTTCTCCCGGCTGACCGGATGGACCATCAGCACGTTTTTGTAACCGGCATGTTCGCTGTACAAACCCGGAGTCAAATCGAGCCCGCCACAATCGAGTACCTTCCAACCCGCATTCCAGAATTCAACCTGATGCGGGAGGATGGCTTGCTGAATAATCTCCATCTGATTATCCCACTGCTCAAGCCTGGCTGGCCGGGGACGTTGCGACGGAATCAGGTAGGCTTCATCCGTTACCCGTCCGCCTGCGCGACGAATGATCTTCTCCGCCATCCGCTGGCAGGCGGGAATCAGGGTCTTAAACGAATAGTCCGTATGCGAGAATTTCTTGTCCTCGATGGCCGCAATTCCTCCGGTCAATCCCTCTCCAAGGGCGACATAACCTTTCATGCAGCCCAGCACCCCCACGGCGGTCGAGGCGTTACAGTCCGAGTCTTGCCCGCAACGGGTGGCGATTTCCATGGTCTTGAGAAAGTCGCCCTGGCCATACAACAAACCCAGCACAACATAAGCCCCGTTGAGTCGCGCGTCGATATTAAACGGATTACCCGGCGTGCAATCGATGTCGTCGTTCCATTTTTCCTCGATCCGCCGCCACGTAGCCCGCCAATCGTCCGGATTTTCCTTATGCCACGCCAACACGTCGGCGACGCACCGATAATAAAGCGACTCGGTCGGTATGCAGGCCAGGCTCGTCCGGACTACTTTCTCGACACTCTTGTCCTCGAAAAAAGCGGTGGCATACATACCGGCCACGAACAACCCGCCATAAACCCCGTCGCCATGATTCATGATGTGCCCGAAAATATCCCCCAGCCGGTTCGACTCCCGCGGCAACCCCGGGCAAATGATCCCCAGAATGTCCGCCTCGATCTGGAAATCGATGTCGTCGGCGCAACGGTTATATTGAGGATGACCGGATCGTGGCGGCAGGATACCATGCCGGCAGTTTTCCCGCCCGAAGTGATTGGCATGGGCCAGGCCGAATCGGGTTTCCGCAAACGTCTGGCCGGCTTGTTCGTTGGAGATATCCAGCCCATATTTTTCGAGGGCTTTCAACCAGGTTATCTCCACATAGCAATCATCCTGACCGGTAGCCCCACGCACATTCTCGGGATTCCAGGGCGGGATTGAATCCTCCATGATCCGCCCGTTGTAATGAAACTCATAGGGCGCTGCATAACAGACCCCGATCATCTGTCCCGCCCAGGCCCCCTTGCATTTATCCACGTATACTTCCTTCGACAGCCGCTGCATCCCGCAGCCAGTCACCCCGACAAGCCATACCCCCGCAACCACGATCACGATTAAATTTCTGCACCGCATTGCCTATCTCCTCAATAATTGCCAACGCAACGATACCCGAGGCGTTTGACTGGGCGACATGATATGCCATTCGGCCTATCCGATAAACGGGTGCATCCGAAATTTAGTGGCGCCTGCCAAAATGGCAGTGTATACTTTC
>CAZXSA010000029.1:0-28037 GCA_964642815.1 uncultured Planctomycetales bacterium
ATTATGATCTGGCGAATCAGTACGATATGAACGCCTGCTGCGAATGCGGTTGCTGCGCGTATGTCTGCCCGGCGAATATCCCGCTGGCCCAGTACATCCGCGCGGGGAAGAACCAGTGGCGGCTGGAGCAGGCGGCCAGGAAAAAATAGCGTAAACTTTTCCCCGACGATCAAAAACGCACGAGATAGGCGCGGTGAGTTTCGTTGAAGGAGCATGCGATTCCCATGAGCGATCAGGTCAACCCCGAACAGGTATCTCCACCGGCCGGCGAGGTCAAGCGGCCGCCCGATCTGCTGGTCAGTTCCGCGCCCCATCTGGCGGCCGGACGCACCACCCGGGGGGTCATGTTTGACGTCGTGCTGGCGATGATTCCGCTATTTGTCATGGGAATCTATCTGTATCGCGAGCGGGCCATCCTGCTGACCGCCGCCACGGTGGCCGCCTGTTTGATCACCGAGGCGATTTTCAACTCCGTCCGTCGTCGTCCGATGTCCTCCCTGTTCGACGGGTCGGCCATCGTGACGGGTATGATTCTCGCGTTTTCACTGCCGCCCAGTCTGCGAATTTACCAGGCGTTCATCGGCGGGGTGGTGGCCATCGGGCTGGCCAAGATGGTTTTCGGCGGGCTGGGGCAAAACCTGTTTAACCCGGCGATGGTCGGCCGAGCGTTCTTAATGGTCTGTTTTCCGGTCGCCTTGACCACCTGGACGGAGCCAGCCCCGATCCGGCCGGGCATGCCGCAGGTTGGGACCGTCGATGCGGTGACCCAGGCCACTCC
Source organism: uncultured Planctomycetales bacterium (assembly GCA_964642815.1). GTDB lineage: Bacteria > Planctomycetota > Phycisphaerae > UBA1845 > PWPN01 > JAAYCU01. The sequence continues at coordinate 779 of CAZXSA010000029.1, forward strand.
GTTGGCCGCCTACAAGTTCCAATCCGTCCCGGAAGATAAACGCCCCGGCGCAAAGGATCTTTTCGTTGGCAAAGTCAGCGGATGCGTGGGCGAAAGCAGCGCGTTACTGGCGATCATCGGAGGGCTGTATCTGTTGCTACGCCGCACCGCCGATTGGCGGCAACCGCTGGGGATGCTGGCGGCGGCGGCAATTTTCGCGGCCATCGCCCATGCGGCCAATCCGGAGAAATATGCCCCCGTGCTTTATCATCTGAACAGCGGGGCCTTGATGTTCGGCGCGTTCTTCATCGCCACCGATTATGTCGGCGCGCCCCTGACACCGATCGGGCGGCTGATTTTCGGGATCGGTACCGGCGTGCTGGTCATGCTGATCCGTTTGTTCGGCGGCTATCCCGAGGGCGTCATGTATGCCATTTTGATTATGAACGCGCTGACCCCGTTGATCGAACGCTGGACCGTGCCGACACCGTTCGGCGGGCATGTGCCGGCGTAGGTTATTTTTACCACGGAGACACGGAGACACGGAGACACGGAGACACGGAGACACGGAGACACGGAGACACGGAGAGATCAGTGTAGGGCGGGCTGTTGCCCGCCAGCCAGTGGATGAGAGGGTATTTCTGGTGAGCAAATTTATTCATGAATCCTGGTTGATTCTATTGATGGGGGCGACGTTTGCCGTCCTGTTGGCCGGCGCACAGACCTCGCTATCGAGTCGCATCAAGGAGAATCAGGAAAAAGCTTTGAACGAGGCCATCGGGACGGTCGTCCCCGGAACGGTCACCACCGAGCGGGTGAAGATCGACGGTTACGATCGCGATGTCTTTAAATGTCTGGACGCGGACGGCAAAACCGTTGGTTGGGCGATCGACGCCGTCGGTATGGGGTTTGCCGACAAGATTCGTCTGGTGATCGGTTTAAGCCCGGATACCGCCACGCTGAGTGGTCTCAAGGTCATCGACAACATCGAGACCCCTGGCCTGGGTAACAAGATCGCCGACGAAGGCCCCGATACTTTCGCCGAGCAGTTTCAAGGGCTTCAGGCGGCCGCCGGAATTTCCGTGGTCAAGGGTAAACCCGACGAGGCCGGTAACGAGATTCAGGCGATTACCGGGGCGACGATTTCCAGTAATGCCGTGACGAAAATTGTCAACGAGGCGGTCGAGAAGGTGCGGGCGAAACTTGCCCGAACTCTCTCGGCGGGCCAAAAATAAGGAGTTTTGCGGATGGCGGACTCAACCACGGATCTTCAACAATTCAAGGCGGGCATTTTCGAGAATAACCCGGTGCTCGTGCAATTGCTGGGCATGTGTCCTACGTTGGCGGTCAGCAACTCGATCGAGAACGGGCTGGTCATGGGCGCGGCGGTGATCTTCGTGCTGACCATGTCCAACCTGATTACCAGCCTGTTGCGCGACCGGATTCAGCCGCATGTGCGCATCTTGATCTTCACCCTGACCATCGCGACGTTCGTGACGATTGCCGATATGGCCCTGAAGGCCTACGTCTTTGAGGTCAGTAAGAAACTGGGGCCCTTCGTGCCGCTGATTATCGTGAACTGTATTATTATCTGCCGGGCGGAGGTGGTGGCCATGAAAAGCTCCTTGCGGCGTTCCTTGGCCGACGCTTTGGGCTGCGGCATCGGGTTCACGATGGCCTTGTGCATCCTCGGGGCGATACGCGAGTTGCTGGGAGCCGGCGGCATCACCGTGTTTAAGGATTGGGGGCTGACTTGGCACCTTACCCCCAAGGTTTTCGAGCCGCACGCCTGGGTCATCATGATCATGCCGCCGGGCGCGTTTCTGACTCTCGGTATTGTGATCGGGGTGGTTAATCAATACCGGGCCCGCAAGTCCAAGGGAGGTGCGTGATGGATTTCGCTTCGTTGATCGCGGTTTTTCTGGGCGTGGTTCTGGTCAATAACTTTGTGTTCGCCCAGTTTCTGGGTATTTGCCCGTTTCTCGGCGTCTCCAAGAACGTCAGCATGGCTTTCGGCATGGGCTGCGCGGTAACCTTCGTGATGACCATCTCCGGCATAGTCACCTGGCTGATCGTGCATCTGGTCCTGACGCCGCTGGGCGATCGATTCCTCGGCAATCCCGAATCGCTCTATTTTCTGAAGTACGTCATTTTTATCATGGTCATCGCCTCGATGGTCCAATTGGTGGAAATGTACCTAAAGAAGTTTTTCCCCTCGCTCTATACCGCGTTCGGGGTGTTTCTGCCGTTGATCACCACGAACTGCGCGATTCTCGGGGCCTGCCTGCTGATCGATATGAACGAGGTCTATCGGAGCAGTCTGGTCAAGTCGGCCGTTTTTGCCTTCGGCGGCGGAATAGGTTTCGCCATGGCCATCACCATCATGGCCGGCATTCGCGAACACATGCGTTTCAGCGACGTACCGAAAGCGCTGCGGGGGGCCGGTATCACCCTGTTGACCGCCTGCATCCTGGCCTTGGCGTTTCAGGGATTCGCCGGTATTGGAAAATAAACCGGCGGGCTGCTCCCGCCGTTTGCACGGAGATTCGATCATGATCGTTGTCACCGCCGCCGTGGTGCTTTTCGCTATCACCCTTGTGTTCGCCATGCTGCTTGGCGTGGCCAAGGAAAAGCTGCGGGTCGAGGAAGACCCGCGGATCGGCCAGGTCAACGAGATCCTGCCGGCCGCCAACTGCGGCGGGTGCGGGTTCGCCGGTTGCGCTGATTTCGCCAAGGCGGTCGTCGAGGAACGTGCGCCCTGTGGCGGCTGCACCGTCGGCGGACCGGACGTGGCCGCGGCCGTTGCCCGGGTACTCGGCCGTGAAGTCGTGCAGACTTTCCCATACCGCCCGGTGATTCATTGCCGTGCCCGCAAGGGTGATAAGTTGGGCGTGGTGGCTTACGACGGCGTGCAAAGCTGCGTGGAGGCCAACGCCGTGGGCGTGACCCAGGGCTGCACCTACGGCTGCCTCGGCTTCGCCGATTGCGTACGGGCCTGTAACTATGATGCCATCCACATGGTCGACGGGCTGCCCGAGATCGACTATGTAAAGTGTACCGGTTGCGGGGCCTGCGTGCGGGCCTGTCCGCGGAACATCATCGAATCAATCCCCTTCAAGCAGGAACAAATGCTCGTCGTGGCCTGCTGCAACAAGGAGCCGGGCAAGAATGTGCGTCAGGTCTGCAAGGTCGGCTGTATCGGCTGCAAGGCCTGCCAGCGTGTCCTTGCGCAATTGTTCGAGGTCCGCGACAACCTCGCCTATATCAATTACGACAATTACACCGGAGAGGAAGACCTTGCCGCCGCGGCGGGCAAATGTCCGGCCAAGAGCATCGTCTACTTTGGGAAACCCAAGCCCGAGTACGCCGAGATGCTCAAGGAAGAAGAGGTCGCCGCCCAAGCGTAAATGCGCGACGCTCGACCGGCTCCCGAAAAGGTATCCTTTCAACTCAACATTTATACGGGAGATTTAATTATGCTTTGGCGATTCGTGCTAGTGATCTTCATGGTGATCGCAACGGCCGGAGCCGCGCCTCAGCCGCCGAATTTTCTCGTGATCCTTGTCGATGATCTGGGTTATGGCGATTTGTCGTGTTATGGAGCGAAGGACCTCCGCACACCGCATATCGACGGGCTGGCCGAGCGCGGAATGCGGTTCACGAACTTTTACGCGAACTCGCCGGTCTGCTCGCCGACCCGGGCCTCCGTTTTGACTGGTTGCTACCCTGAACGGGTGGGCGTGCCGGGCGTGATTCGCACGAATCCGGAGGATAACTGGGGTTATCTTTCCACGCGGGCGGTGTTATTGCCCACCTTGCTCAAGCCCGCCGGCTATCACAGCGCCATCATCGGCAAATGGCATCTCGGATTGGACGCACCCAATCGCCCGAACGATCGTGGTTTCGATCACTTTCACGGTTGGCTGGGCGATATGATGGACGATTACTGGACGCATCGACGTCATGGAATCAACTATATGCGGTTGAACGAGCGGGAAATTGATATCCCAGGGCACGCCACCGACCTGTTCACCGAATGGGCGATGGATTATCTGCGCTCGCGAAAAGACCAGAAAGAACCATTCTTTCTGTACCTGGCCTACAATGCGCCGCATTTCCCGGTGCAGCCGCCGGACGAATGGTTGGCCAAAGTCAAGCAGCGCGAGCCGCACCTTTCCGAGAAGCGGGCCAAGCTGGTCGCGTTTATCGAGCACATGGATGACGGGATCGGCCGGGTGCTGGCGGCCCTTAGGGAAACCGGTCTGGAGCGGAATACGGTTCTCTTATTCATGAGCGATAACGGCGGATGGTTGCCGGATGAGGCCAACAATGGCCCGCTGCGCAGCGGCAAAACACACGTCTATGAGGGAGGGATCAAAGTGCCGATGTGTGCGGCCTGGCCGGAGCATATTACACCGAAAAGCCAATCTGATAGGGTGGCCTTGACGATGGATGTGCTGCCCACTCTGCTGGCCGCCGCCGGGCTCAAGCCACCGTCCGACGTGGACGGCGTCAGTTTTCTGCCCAGCCTTCTGGGCAAGGATCAGTCGATCGTCGAACGCGACCTGTTTTTTGTTCGCCGCGAGGGCTGGGACCAGTATTGCGGCCATACCATCTTTGCCATGCGCCGCGGGGATTGGAAACTGCTTCAAAACGATCCCTTCGGCCCGTTGGAACTCTACAATCTCCGGAACGATCCGCTGGAACAGCACAATTTGCTCCCCCAACGCCGTGACGTTTTTATGGATATGGTTAAGGCTTTGAGTGCCCATGTTCAGCGCGGCGGGCAAGTGCCGTGGCAGAAGCCGACGGAATAAGCACCCACCGATACGGTTATTTCAACATCGAGCATTTCCTACCCGGGCTATGTCTTTTGACCGAAGGATTTTCCTTGGGTAAAGGAGCCTGTTGGACGCTCCGACTTACTGGATCAGCCACCAGGCGGCCAGGGTGCTGATCGCCAGGCTTTTCTGTAATTCTGGGATATCGATATATTCCTCGTCCCAGCGGATATTCTCGATGCGACCAGCACCGAAGACCGCGACGGGATGCTTGTGGGCGTGATAACTCATGGCTTCGCCGCCGAAAGCGCCGGCGATCGGTTTGGGCCACGGTTCGCCGATGGCGTTAAATGCCTGGCGCAACGCTTCGATGGCCGGGCTATCCTGCGGTTCGGCGAAAGCCTCGCGCCGCGGATGCTCCCAGTCCATCGTGACCATCTCCGGGTCCGGTTTCTGACGGCGTGTACGACAACAATTTTCCACGCCTCGTTGAGCGGCGGCGGACAAACGCTGGCGCACCTCGTCCAGACCGTGCCTTGCGGTGAAGCTCTGTCCACCCTGTAAGATAAGCGCGCGAGGGTCAGGTTCATCCAACAGACGACCAAAGGCCTGGACCGCCGGAAAATGAACGGCTACCCGAAGCAAGGCCCCGATTAAATACACCATCTTGGCGATCGCGCTTTCCCCATCATCCAGTAGCGGCCCGCTGGCTCGGCAACCATGGATATCAATCCGGAAGATTTGGGCATCGGGGTCGGGCACGATTTTCAGATCGAAATGGCGATCCAACCGGGGCTGGCCGGTGGCCGGATCGTTTTCTCGGGTTCGATCGCCGTATTCGTCCACGTAGCCGCTCATGGCTTCCTCGAGGAATTCGATGATTTTCATGGCCACCCGCTGGGGATTGGCCTTGGAGTGGGCCACGATCTCGAAGGCCACGTGCGGGCAGAATCTTTCCGTGGTTGATCCAAAATGTCCCAAAGCCAACGGATAGCCGCGCACCCGGGCGGCGTCGAATAACGGATGATCGGATTCGTCGCGAAGGCGTTTGGCTTCCTTCTGGATGGCTTCGAGGACGAACGGGAGAATTTCAAGGGCGGTGTTGACCTTCCCATTTTTGGCCGTCAAGCGACAACGATAGGACAGCCAGCCGAATTGTCCGGCTTGAGGGACCAGGCTGGTGGGTTGATGCAGTAGAACGGGGGTGGGCGGATCGATATTTTCCGCGGCGAAGGCCCAAGCCCCGATGCCGCCTCGATGCCCGTCGATAGCGAAGTGGTAGATCCGGTTAAGGGTCGCCTTGTGCCCGAGCTTGTGTTCGAGTTCGGCCAGTAATTTGATCTGGGCCAGCAAGATCGCGAGTTGGGCCTTGCCATCGCAGGCCCCGCGTCCAAGGACACGTTCACCGGCCGAACGGGGGGGCAGGTGGGGAGCGGACTCGTCGATATGGGCATGCACGATAACCCCCGGACCGCGGTCGGGACAAGTACCCGGTATCGTAACCCGCAGATTGGCCCGCCCGGCGCAATAGGCACCGTCCGCGAGGGCGGCGATCGAGTTATTCGAATCGGCGGAAGTCGCCTGCTCGGCGCTCGATGGCGAAATGGGTACGCGCTGGATGACCGCGTTCTGGCCAAGCAGGTCGTTGATTTCCCGGCCGAGCCAGTCGAAGCATTCGGTTTCCAATCGGGCGTTATCGCTCGGCGATACCGCGACCGTGGTATCGATGGCCATCAGTTCCATGAGCGTATTGCGGAGGTAAGCGGCATAGCAGTCGCCGGTGGCCGTTTGGCGAATGAATTCGATAATCTGGGGATCCAGGGCGTTTGTTTTTTCCATAAACCTTTCCTGTACCTGTATGGTACGTTGACGACGGATCGCTTTGGCCGGTCGCGGCCGCGATCGGGCCTTGGCCCGAGGCTTACCCATAACATAATTCGTCTCAGGGGACAACCGACGGTTCGGTCGGGATGGCAGTATCGTTCAGTCGCCGGTCGAAGGGGATTTCCCGAAGGGCGTAACCGACCGCGCCCTGAAGCAGCCGGCGCTGGGTGGGCGAGGCCAGTTCGACAAGAACATTATAGAGGTACAGGGTGCTTCCCCGGCGGCGGGACCGGAGAAAGTTCACGAAATCGGCCTGACGCCCGAGAATAACCTGTCCGAGCAGGATGGTCCGCCGGGTATGATCGACCTGCAAGAGGTTGGGGTTGTCCAAGGCCTCGGCGGCGGCGGCGGTAAGCTGCCTTTCCAGGGTGCTGGCCCGGAAAGGTTCGGGCAGCAACCCCGGTGTACCCAGGGCGGCCCGGCTGGTGGCCAGGTAAATCCGAGCGTCGTTACCGGATTCCTTGAAAATTTCTTCCTCGATGGTCAGCAGAGTAAGCACCCGCCCGTCGATCCGAAAACGGTAATCGCTTTCCAGCCGGGGCATGTTCATGTCGTACATCGTACCGATCGGATACCAGTGAAGCACCGCCCGAACCACCAGGGCATTGAAGGCGTTGAGCCAATAGGCCGTCCGCTGTTCGCGCGTGGCGAATTGCTCGGGAGTCGCGGTTGGACCGGTGACGCTCAGCAGGGCGAAATAGCGATCGAACGGGTCACGGTTGCCGGCCAGGGCGGCATAATCCATCCGCCCACCGCGCACATGTCGCTGAAGCACCTGCGCCCAGTCCAAATCGTTGTATTGGTAAGGTTGTTCCAGGGGCAGGAACCGGTATTCCGGTTCGAAGACGAGGCTCGAGCATCCGCTTGCCAGCAGGATCAGAACACCCCCGCAAAGCGAAACCACCCGCCCGCCTTGTCCATGTCGCCATGATCTCATTTGGTCCATCCCAGCAGATAAGGATACAGGGGGAACATTGTATCTTTTCCCGGCCGCCCGTCGAGTCCCAGGATTATTTTGACTTGCCGGAAAGCGGATGGCTTGCCTGAACGCGGGGAAAGGGTGCCGGCCTTTACGCATAACCCGGATATGCGCCTGCGATTACGATACTTACGGCCGAGCGGGTAAGGTCTCCGGTACCGATTTGGATTCGACCGAAGGTGGGGTGGGTCCCAAATCTAGGGGCGGGGTGGTATGCAACATCGTGCACTTAACAAGCCTGATCCGCGGTGTGGGGGGGGTGGGCAGACCCTTGTACCAACGAGGCGGGACAAGGGTTTGCCCGTGCCATGAACGTCGCCGAGTAGAGCACCCATGTCCCCCAATCAGTCGGACTTCCCTGTGCCACCTTTTTTCGGATGCGTCTCCAAAGGTGCGTAATGTGTTTTTTGATTGACGGCCATCCTGTCGGCGATGGATGATTCAAGGGCGACCATATTTCGGAAATGACCAAGCTATTGCCTAAAAAAGTCACTGCCGATGGTTCGACACAATACACCCGTGAAGAGAGAGACGGGTTATCAGGCAGGCATCCTTGCGCAAGGCAGCGCCCCGCGGATACCCACGGGGCGCTGGCTCATGGCAATTCACTTTGTTCCGTCAACTTCGTTGACAACGAATCAATGGCTCCGCCGTCTCGAGAGCGCCAGCCCACCCAAGGCCAGTAGGCCCATCGTGGTCGGCTCGGGAACCACGCCGATACGAATACCGGAACCTGGCGACGATTGCGATGGGCCCTGAAGAGTCCCGCTCAACAGAATCGCATCGAAACCATCCGGAAAGTACGTATCCCAGCCGTCGTTCGACAAGCCGTCGATCACGATGCTCAGGGCGGCGTATTTGTTGTTTGTATCCAGAGCGATATCAAACATGACACCGGGAGCCAGCGCGGTGTAACCCCACTGACTCATATCCGCGAAGGTCGCCTTCAGGTAATCCACGCCGGGCATACCTGTTGCGTTAAGCGTAAAATGTTCGGCAAAATCCGTTAGGGCGTCGCCGTCGAAATCAAGCTGCACATTTCTGGCTCGGATTTCAAAGGCCAAGAGGGCGGCGGGGTTGCTCATCACCCAACCCAGAACATTGTCCGCATCGTTATAATGGAACACCCCGTACATGGCGAAATTGCCGGCAACTTCCTCGTTATCCCCGTCGCCGCCGATCAGTTGCGTTCCCAGCCAGCCGTCGCCACGGATCGTTTCGTAAAATGCCCTTCCGCTCACCACGACGTTGCCACCCGTTGGGTCGTAACTGACCGCCCCGCTCAACAGGCTGTCAAAATCGACCTGATCCCATGAGAGTTCGGCCTGAGCCTGGCTGGCCACCATTGAACCAAGAACCATGACCATCGCGGATAAGTACTTCATTCCCAGTCTCCTTAAAAAAATTGCCTCCAAGAGGGGTATGCACTCCTTTTCCGAGTTGCATGAACGGTTGCTTAAAGGTGGGCGCTTCCTTCCACCTCGAATCTCATATTATCAAAAAATCCGGATACTGCAAGATTCTATTTTGAAGAACTAAAAAGAGTTGGCATGGGCGAGGGGGCGTCTTCGTTTTTCAATTAACGTGTATCAATATACTTACGCAAATTATAGAGTTTAATAGATCAAGAAAGATTCTTAAGGATATGCCCGGAAAGGCCCGATAAGATTAACCGTGTCGTCCTCGGGTCAGTGTACACATGGGCATAATCTCCAGGCAATGAATAAAAAGGCCGCTACTGTATAGGGATGACAAAAGGTTCAGTGATTCCGCCACAGCGGACCTTTGGCGGGGGGAAGCAATCAGAAAGCGAGTCAACAAGTTAGCAAGTTAGCGAGTGAGCAAGAAAGCATTCAGTATTCAGCGATCAATGAACGGGGAAGATTAACGGTTCGCCACGCGGCCTTGCTCACTTGCTGTCAAGCTTACTCGCTATCGTATTCCCGCACTTGTGCTTCAGGCTGGCAGAGATGAACCCTTGCTGAATAATCCGGGCTCATGACGCGACAAAGATTCTTGGCTGTCAAAACACCAGATTGAGGGCATATTCGCGATAGGCATCCACGAAGGTTTCGAGGTCTTCGGTGATGTAGTGGCGGAAAACGACCTCGCCCGTGCTGTATTTTTCCGCGCCGGGGGTGGCGGCTCGATACGCTCGAACGGCGGCCTGCATGCGGGCCGTGCCCGCGTCGGCCAGCAACTTACGGAAGCCCTGGGTGTATTCCTTGACCTGCCCTTCACGCAAGAAAAGGATCAGCGACCAGACTTGGGTATAGTAATTCCGCACGGTCGCCCCGGTCTTGACCACGGCGTAGCCGGCGTCCATGGCGAGTAACTCCGGCAATGGGATCAGGCCGTCATTCCCGCCCGCCGAGAGAGCGTCACGCAGATTGCCGCGGCGCATGTAGTTACCCGACGGTTTGAATATGGGCCGTTCATCGTCGAGCTCGAAACCCTCCCACTGAGTGGCGAGCCCCTCGTTCAGCCATGCCGGTATCGCCTCCGGGAAACACTTGGCCAGATATTGATGCCACCCCTCGTGTGCGATCAAGGCCAGTGTGTTTTCCCGCCCGATATCCCAGATAACCGCCGTAGCCCTGGCTTGGTCCATGTAGCCCCCGGTGTGAATGTGCATATAGACCGGGGCCTGGTTCGGAGCAAACCCGCGGGTGAACTGGACCCATTCGGGCCGATCGTTGAAAATGTAGATCACCATCCGCTCACTCGGGTCGCGAGCCGGGGGTATGGCCTTTTGATATTCGGTCAAGGCCGCTTCCATGAACTGCGGCAGATATTGACGGAGGATCTCATCCTTGGCGGTTACGCGCAGGTCATAGTGCGGGGTGAGCATTTGTATGCCGGTCACGCCCGTCTGACAGGTCCAGTCGGCCTGGTCGTACTCGACCCTTGCCGGCCGGATGGTCGATGCGCAACCCACGACCCCAAGAAGCAGGAGCGTCCCCAAGCGGGCGCGAGTTCCGAGACTCAAAATAAAGCGTAGCATCATTCTCTTACTCCCGCCCGCATTTTCGCGTCGTTTCGGCGGGCGTTACCTGTTTTTCGGCCCAAGAGCGAGGGTGGCATCGGCGATCGATGGGCCAGGCCTTTATACCGGATCGCTGCCCCCGCCTCCTTGAATAAAATCCGCTCTTTTGATAACGTCTTGGCCTTGGTTTTTCCAGAGGAGCGGAGCGGACTCCGCATATTTTATGGATACAAAGCAGCAAGGAGTAGCCTGACGTGTTGAAAATCGCGGTTATCGGCGGAGACGGGACGGGTCCGGAAGTGGTGGCGGAGGGTCTGAAAGTCCTGAAAGCGGTCGCCCAGAAAGAAGGGTTCAAATACGAAACCACGGATTTCGATCTTAGCGGCAAGGCCTATCTGGCCCGGGGCGGCGATCCCAATAAACAGAACATCCCGATCGTTACCGACGAGCAGGTCAAGGCCTTGCGCGGGTTCGACGCGATTTATCTGGGCGCGGTGGGCGATCCGGATATCGTCCCCGGCATCCTGGAGCTCGGGCTGCTGCTCAAGCTGCGTTTCGAGCTGGACCAATACATCAACCTGCGGCCGGTCAAGCTTTACCCCGGCGTGGATACGCCGCTCAAGGATAAAGGCCCCGAGCATATCAATTTCGACGTGGTCCGCGAGAACACCGAGGACCTGTACTTCGGCGGCGGCGGCTTCCTGCGCAAGAACACTCCGAACGAAGTGGCCACCCAGGAAATGATCGCCACCCGGTTCGGCGTGGAACGCTGCCTGCGCTACGCCTTTGAGTTCTGCCGCAAGAAGAATAAGAAGAAAATGCTCACCCTCGTGGCCAAGCGAAACGTACTCACTTACGCCCACGATCTGTGGTGGCGGGCGTTCAACGAAATCGGCGACGCCGAGTACCCGGATATCAAGCGCGATTACAACCACGTGGATGCCTGCTGCATGTGGTTCGTTAAGAACCCCGAATACTATGACACGATCGTGGTGCCGAACATGTTCGGCGACATCATCACCGATCTGGGGGCCATGATTCAGGGCGGCATGGGTGTCGCGGCCGGCGGGAACATCAATCCCCAAGGCGTCAGCATGTTCGAGCCGATCGGCGGCAGCGCCCCGAAATACACCGGCCAGAACGTGATCAACCCGATCGCGGCCATCGCCTCATTGGCCATGCTCCTGCGCGTGGTCGGGGCCCAGAAGGGCGACAAGGCCGTCGAGCAGGCCGGCCACCGCGTGGAAAAGGCCGTCACCGACACCTGCCCGAGGATGAAATCCCAGTCGGCCGGCAGGATGGGCTACTCGACTACCCAGGTCGGCGATCTGGTCTGCACGGCGCTGTAAAAGCACGCCAAAACAAGATAGTACTTCGCGAACCGGAAACGATTGCTCGCTCCGGCCATCCTTGGTGCGCATCCGATGCTTAATATGCAGGCAGGAAATGCGGCGTCGCGGCCGCCGCAATCCATATATAGGCTTGCGTCCGGCCGTCCTCAAGCGACGTTGAGCGGGCCATTACCCGCCGCGTAGGCTGATGTAAAATGGAGCCCTAGAACTAGGCGCGTCCCCGTTTCGCACTTTAGAACTAGGCGCGTCCCCGTTTCGCACTTAGAACCAGGCGCGTCCCGGTTTCGCACTTTCGCGCTTTCGCGATTCAATTATCATGCGAAGTTAATTCTTCTTTTATAACCTCGGCAATTGCAGGGTCTTTTAGGATATGCCCTAATTCCGCGATTTGAATAGCACTTGCTCCGGATTTTATTATCGTGCGCAATTCCTCTCTAACCCGTTTGGGACTTTTGTGATGTCTTTCAAGCGGAGGCAAGGTGAAAATGCCGATAAATGGCGCGCCAATGCTGTCACCGTGATAATCATCAGCATACATTACGATATCGTAGGCATACCGTCTGATTTTATCTTCTTGCCAATACGGCTCGAAAAACCATGCTGACGTTTGCCCACAATAATCAAATGGTATCTTGTTACCATAGAGCGGATTGGGTGCGAAATGCGGCCAGATGTGACAGGTAACGATAAAATCCTTTTTCCTTGAATGAGCATAATGGATTAACGCGGTACATAGATTAATCAGGCTTTCCTCGGATGACTTATAAATGACCTCCTGTGGAGTTTGCTTGGGATGCTCTTTTTGGTATTGCGCATGACGGGTTTTTGACAAGGGACAATAACACGCATGATAATTTTGGTATCCTATACCATCCAAGGCGACGCCATCGTATCCCTGAGATATAAGAGTGTCGATTTTATTTTGGCCATACTCGAGCGTTTTTGGATGGTCCGGGCACCATGGCTTGAGTTTGTGCGACGGTTCGCCACCCTGGAGAGGTTCTCCGCCATCCTGATATAGATCTGCGGCCGGATTTATCCAGTTTTCTAATTCAGGCCTGGGTAAAATAACCTGTCCGCATTCCGGTTTTGCTCCACCAAAACTTAATGTGGCAATCGCTTTCAATCCAGCTTTATGACATTCCTGGGCCATGTCGGCGCTTCTTGCATTCAACACATTAAATCCAAGCTCCCGCGCCGCGCGTACGATTTCCTCGTCCGGTTTATCACGCATGGTCCATGACCACGCCATTTTCCATTTAAGCGGATTTGACGAATCAGCCGCCTTGGGTTTCATCACGGCTGGTTTATCCGAAAATATCAAATAACCGTATCGATCAAGCTTATGGCAGTCCTCGATACCAATGACCGGCCATGTGTAATAACTTTTATCGCCGGCCTTTTTTTCTCTATACAGCCGACCAAGGTGAGCACGCCACACATCGCCCGCCTTTGGCGGACAATCACCCAGGGTAAATTGTGCCAATGATTTCCATGGTATCGCGACTTCCAACGTCCATCCTTTGTCCGTGTCATGGGGGTCATTTAACGTGCCTTGGACTCCAACATTGCTTTGTATGCCCGGACAATTCCATTCAAGATGCCAGTTGGTCGGCGAGGAATCCAGCGAATAACGATCAGCCTTGGTCGAACCATGCCCAACCCACACATCGTTACGGCTATTGAGGGCGTTCATATGAATTTCGATATAGTTTTTCCCATCGCTGTCCGGATCAAGGAATATCTTTACAAAGTCATCAAAGTGCATGATAAAGGGTGATTTCTTCAAACTTTGCGGCTCGCCTTGTTCTTTACTCACCGAACCCCAGACATTGGGAGTCTCGCTATTGAAGGCAAAATAAATACATTCCGAATCCCATGCCATCTTTACCTGAGATGGATAAGGGGCTTTTGAACCATCAACAAGCCCGTAAAAATTGATCCAGGGGACATCACTCCATGCCTCTTCATCAATTTCTCCATCGATGATAATTGGTTCAGAAGTTCTATAGCAGTAATAACTTGGGGACGCTTTCAGATACGCGCTACTGAATAATGCGCTAAAACCAACAGAAACTACAATAGCTTGTTTCAAAACTGTCGTCATAAAGTTAACTCCGCTTGGGATTTTGTCTTGGTTCGGCCTGAAATGGAAAACCGGCCTTCCTGAGATACACCTGTCCGGGAGACCGTCTCCCGGAATCGAATCCTGTTTCCCGTCCGTTTGCCCGCGGCTATCGCCGCGAGGGATTTATCGCTTGGTGCCAATGCCGAACGGGAGGGGAAAGATGTACGACACAAGTCCGCCCCAGCGGATTCGATGCGGTGAACTTACCGCCGCCCACCCTTCGGTCTTGGCCCCTGGGGCGACGCTCGGACCGGTTCCCCTTGACGCGACGCGCGGCTTCGCCGCTCTTGAACGCGAACGCGTTCGCGTCGTGTCAAGGGTTCCCACCGTTGCCCTATCCTCCGCCCAGGTCGCGTGCCATCATACCACCCTCTACACCACTCCGGCAATTATTATATTGCTCAGGCAACCGCCATGGGTGCATCCGAGCAAAGGTGGCACGGGGAATTCCGACTTGCCTGGGAATATTCGTGCTCCACGCCTCGGCCCTAAAAGTACGGGCAAACCCTTGTCCCGCCACGGCGTGGTATGAGTTTAGCGATCATGTAAACCCCGCTGGCATGGCCCATCAGAACTCCTAGCGGAAGCGCGGGGTCGAAGCGAGGCAGGTTTTCGGCGTTCGTTGAGACACACGCTACCGGCCCACTCGCTCCCGCTCGGGGTTCGGATGGCATGGTCGCTAAACACGTACACGGCGTGATAAGGGCCTGCCCATGCTACCCAGCCACTAAATTTCGGATGCACCCAACCGCCATCGGGTGATTTGCCGCTCGTATTCGGGGCACACAAAGAAGAAAATTAATAGTCGTGAGGGTAAAGCAGGAGGATGAGCGAGTGGGCAGGTAAGCAAGGGAGCAAGTGAGCGCGGGAGCGAGTCCGTTGAAAGCTCGCGTAACCTTGACGAGGCCTGGCTGGCGGGTAAGCTGGATATAAGAGTGTTCCTTCCGACGACTTGATGGGGATCTACCATGTTCCAAGTACTTGACCCAAAACGGGTTTTGTTTCGGATCGTGCTGGGCGTTGGGTTCGTAATCGCCGGAGCGCCATACGCGCCGGGGCAAAACCAAGCCCGGCGGGGTGATGTTCGGCAGCAGATGGCCGAACAGACCAAAAGTATTCTCGATCAACTCGAACTGGACCATCAATACGACGAGGCCGAAAAGAGTCTGGCCGCCCTTTTTGATCGGGTGGTGGCTTACGGCCGGGCGACCGAGGCGGACCTGTTTCGCGATGTCGGGCTGGCCTTGCGCCTGGCGCGACAACTGAGCGATGCCCCCGCCGACGAGCGGGATTCGTTGCTCGTCTTTCTGCGGGCCAATCCCCAACTGGCCGCCAGTATCGCTTTCCTTTTCCAGCCGGCCGACGAGGACGCGGGCGAGGTGTATTCCCTGCTTGGTCATCTTCGCAAGACCCGGGAAGAGCAATTGGAAAAGAACGCGGCCTTGACGGCGGCCATCTGCGTGGTCCATGACCGGCTGGGGAATCGGCCGGCCGGCCTCGGCGGCGCTCCGCCGGCCACCCCGCTGGAGATGTTCGATTACTATACCCGTAACGAGAGGCAATTTCCTTTAAGACCACTGGCGAGCGTGCCGGCGGAATTGCTCGTTTACGTGGTCGATATCAACGCGGGGATCGATGAACTGGCTTGGGCGGCCGAGCGGCTGGGCGGTGTTCCGCTCGATGGCTTGTTTCAACGTATGCTGCTCATGCCTCGTCAGCCTCCCGCGATTTCGGCGCAACCGCCGGCGATCGCCACGGGTCCGCAAAGACTCGAAAATATGCTTCAGGCCGGCCCGTCCGATCAGGAGCGAGCCGCCCTGGCGGCCTTGACGGGTAAGGCCGCGGGCATACCCGTCGTTTCGGTGGCTCTGGAGGTGGACAAGTTGAGTTATGCCTGGATTGGTTTTCTGGATGCGCGGGGCCGCCGGGCATGGTGGAATTTTGATACCGCGCGGCTGGTTATCCCGCCCATGTTGTACGAGGTGGGCGGAGAGGTCGTGAATCCGCAGACGAATCGGAAGATCAGCATCCAGACGCTTACCCTTCTGGCCGGGTTACTAAGCCTGGACCCCATGGACAAGCAGGCGGCCATCGCCATGGTTGACGGGGTGCAGAGGCTTGTTGAACTGGAGACGCTCGGCGAGGAATTCAATCCCCTCCCCTTGGATGAAAGCCGCACGAGTCGGCGTCCCCCCCGGTCGCGGCGGCCGGATATTCAGGGCCAACTGGAGTTGTTGGCGATGGCCGTCGATGTGTCGGACGGACTCTATGCCCCGGCTTGGAAGATGGTCGGTGAATTGACTCGCGCGGGTAAGTTGGATTGGATCCAGACTCGCCGCTGGGTCGAGATGGTGAACCGGGTTTGTGGGCGGGAGTATTCCGATTTCACGCTCGAGTGGGTTCGCGCGATGATCGCGACGATCGTGGAGGTCGAGCGGCAGAACGAGTTATGGGAGATCACGTTTCGCAGCTTCCAAGTGGTCCGTCCCGATCTGGCCGCCGACGTACGGGTCAGTCAGGGCGAAATGTGGGAAAAGGCCGGCGACTATACGCTGGCCATGGAGTGCTATCGTGACGTGGTGCGGCGTTATGCGAATACCGGGCCCTTTATCGTCAAGGCCCTGGACAGGGCCGAGCGGCTTCTGGTCCGGACCGGGCAATTGGGTGAGGTAGCCGATCTTTACGGTCAGGCATGGGAGCAGATTGTCTGGCCACCCAAGAGCGATCAAGCGGTCAAGGAAAACACCACCTGGTTCAAGGTTGGCATGACATACGCCGACCGGCTCGATAAAGCCGGTCGCACCGATGTGGCCCGCCAGATTCGGCTTCGGTTGACGGTGCATTGAGGCCGGCGGGTGCTTGGGGTCGTTCTTTTTGCATACGGCCGCAAAACCGGCTATTATTTCTTTCTTTGAAGGGCAATATCACGAAATGACAAGGGCGTTGCGTCGATGACTCTTGAGGAACTCCGCCAACAAATTGATCAAATCGACCTGAAACTCGTTGAGTTGCTTAACGAGCGGGCCAAGATCGTGGTTGAGGTCGGCAAGCTGAAAAGCACCAACAAAGGGCCGATCTACGCTCCGGATCGTGAAAAGGCGGTGTTGGACAAGATTTGCAAGGCCAACCGGGGTCCGCTGCCGGATCGCACCCTGATGGCCATCTACCGCGAATTGATGAGCGGTTCCTTTGCCCTGGAAAAGCCCCTGCGGATTGCTTACCTCGGACCGGAAGGGAGTTATTCACACCTGGCGGCCGTGGGCAAGTTTGGGGCATCGGTTGAATATGAACCGGTGACCGATATCCGAGGGGTATTCGAGGAAGTGGCCCGCGAGCACGCCGACTTTGGCATCGTCCCGATCGAGAACTCCGTCGGCGGGGGAGTGATTGACACCTTGGACGCCATGCTGGAGACCGACCTGAGCATCTGCGCGGAGATCAACCAGCAGGTCCATCATAACTTGCTGGCCAATTGCCCGATGGAGGCGATCGAGCGGGTGTATTCCAAGCCGGAGGTATTCGCCCAGTGTCAGCGCTGGCTGAGTGAAACCAACCTGGTGGGCAAGACCATCGCGGTGGCCAGCACCTCCAAGGCGGCCGAGATGGCCTGCAAGGAGGAGAATACGGCGGCCATCGGCAGTACGCTGGCGGCCGAGCTATATGCCTTGAAAATCGTCTGCGACAATATCGAGGACAACCCCAACAATGTAACCCGCTTTTTTGTCATCGGCCGGGAGGCCAACAAGCCCACCGGCGACGACAAGACCTCGCTGGTCTTTACCACCAAGGACGAGCCGGGAGCGTTGGTGACTGTCTTGGACGCTCTGCGGGCAAAAGGTATCAACATGTCCTTCATCGAGTCGCGGCCCAGCAAGAAGCGAAACTGGGAATATTATTTTTTCGTGGACGTGGTGTCCCACCGTACCGACCCCAAATTCGTGGAGGCCGTCGAGGAAGCCCGCCGGTCCTGCCTGCGGCTCAATATCCTTGGATCCTATCCTCGGGCGACCGATGCCCTTTTGTCTTTCTGAACATGCGATACAATAGGAGCTTTTCCGCCGGGCGAGACCCGGCCGAAGGGAGTTGACGATGCGACGCAAATACGTGGTTGGAAATTGGAAAATGAATCTTGTGCTGTCCGAGGCCACGGCCCTGGTGGAGGGGCTGAAGGCCGGGTTGCCCAAGGATCTGTCGGTTGACGTGGGGGTTTGTCCGCCTTTTGTTCTCCTGGCTCCATTGAGCAAGGTGCTGGCCGGCTCGCCCATCGGCTTGGGTGCCCAGAATTGCTATTTTGAAGCCAAGGGAGCCTTTACCGGCGAGATTTCAACCCAAATGCTCAAGGATGTGGGTTGCGGGACGGTTATTATCGGACATAGCGAGCGTCGGCATATTTTCGGTGAAACCAACGCCTTGCTTAAAAAGAAAATTCAGGCGGCCTTGGCGACCGGTTTGAAGGTCATTTATTGCGTGGGTGAGAAGCTCGATGCACGAGAGGCCGGGCGAACTGAGGCGGTCCTTCACGAGCAGCTTCACGAGGTGCTCGGGCCGGAAATCGATCTGGAACGGGTCACGATTGCCTACGAGCCGGTCTGGGCGATTGGCACGGGTAAGACCGCGACCGGTCAGCAGGCCCAGGATGCCCATGCCTATATTCGCCGGGAGATTGAAAAGCTATATAATAGCCGGACTGCCCAGGGATTACGGATTCAATACGGCGGTAGCGTGAATGCCGCCAACGCCCGCGAGTTGATGTCCCAGCCGGATGTCGATGGCGCGCTGGTGGGGGGGGCGAGTTTGAAGGTGGATGATTTCCTGGGGATTATCAAGGGAGCGATGGCCGCGACGAATGCCTAGAGCTTGGGGACGGCCTCTCCGATACGAGACTAAGCTGGAAAGGAACGAGAATGATCGACATCCTGGCCGAGATGACTTGGAAACACTATCTGGTTTCCATATTGTTTATTCTGATCTGTCTGTTGCTGATGCTGGTGATTTTGCTGCAGAAGGGGCGCGGCGGCGGTTTGTCGGGCGCATTCGGCGGCGTGGGTGGACATAGTGCCTTTGGAGCGAAAACCGGCGACGTGTTTACCTGGATCACGGTTGGCCTCGCGGCGGCTTTCGTTTTGGTCGCTTGCATTGGCACGTTTGTCTATATCCCGCAGCCATTGGCGACTACGCCGCCGGCGAGCGTGCAGCCCGGCGGTGGAACGGGTGGCCCGGCGTCGTCCGGCGGTCAATCCGCGACTCAACCGGGTAATTGATCCGGAAAGACAGTGGGATAGGGCTGTCTTACTCATCTGATCTGGCGCCGTGCAGGAGTTTGCCTGTTCCATGATTCTTTCGATGACCGGTTATGGTGATGCCCAATACGCCGATGGCGAAATCGCCTATGCGCTGGTCATCAAAAGCGTCAATAACAAGTATTTCAAGGCCAATATCAAGCTCCCGGAGCATCTGTCCATTTTCGAGACCGAGGTGGATAAACTCCTGCGCTCCCGCCTGAGCCGGGGCAGTGTCAATTACTCCCTCCGCGTGCTCAACACCAGCGCCGACGCCGCCCAGGAGATCAATCTGGCCGCCTTGCAGAGTTATCTGCGGCAATTGGGACATGTCTCGGCGGCGGATAACGTGCATATTGATCTGGGCTCGATCGTGGCTTTACCCGGCGTTTGCCAGCCTCCGGAACTGGACGAGGCCGAGCGACAGCAGGTCTGGCTTATCATGGAGAATCTGACGAATCAGACGATCGATCGGCTGCTGGAAATGCGCCGGATCGAGGGCCAGGCTTTGCGCGAGGATTTGCTCGGCCAATGCGCGCAGATTCGACAGGAGCTGGCCGCTATTGTGGAGCGGGCTCCCCAGGTTTTGCGTGAGTATCAACAGCGTCTGTTGCAGCGGGCCAACGAGTTGATCGGCCAGGCCGGCCTGCCGCTGGAATTGGACGACGTTCGCCGCGAGGTGGCCTTGTACGCCGAGCGGAGCGACATCAACGAGGAAATCTCCCGCCTGGGTTCGCACCTCGACCAGTTCGCCAAGCTTTGCGACAGTCGCGAGCCCGCCGGCCGTAAGCTCGATTTCCTGGCCCAGGAATTACTGCGGGAAGCCAACACCATCGGTAGCAAGGCCAACGACGCCGAGATCGCCCAGCATATCGTGGCCATCAAGGGGGCCATCGACCGGCTCAAGGAACAAGTGCAGAACGTGGAATAAGCGATACGATCCATAAGAGAGAGATTAATATGGAGAGGGTACGGACCGATGAGCGAAGTCGGCCGGCGCGGCGTATTACTGATTATCAGCGGGCCCAGTGGGGTGGGTAAGAGTACGGTCTGTCGTCGGTTGGTGGATCGGTTGGGGGCGTTTTTGAGCGTGTCGGCCACCACCCGCCCGCCGCGGGAGGGGGAGGTCGAGGGCCGCGATTATATCTTTATGTCCCGCAATAAGTTCGATGAGCTTGTTGAGCGGGGCGGGTTTTTAGAGTATGCTGAGGTGTACAGTGGCCACCGCTACGGCACCCCGGCCGAGCCGGTTGAGCGGCATCTGGCCGCCGGCCGGGTGGTGATCCTCGAAATCGAGATCGAGGGAACTCGCCAGGTGGTCCGCCGCTATCCGGAAGCGGTCACGGTTTTTATCCTGGCGCCCAGCGCGGCGGATCAGAAAAACCGTCTGGCGGGCCGGCGGACCGAATCGGCGGAGGCCATGCGTGAAAGGCTCGCCAAGGCTGACCGCGAGGTTTGCCAAGCCCGGGAAAGCGGTGTTTATCGCCATTTTGTGGTCAATGAAACCGTGGAGGACACGGTGGAGAATATCATCCGTATCGTGCGGGAGAACGAACAAGCATGATCGACGCCCTGAAAGACGACAAAATCATCAACATGGCCGGTGGACGATTCAAGCTGACCGCCCTGATCCAGAAGCGCTGGGTGCAACTGATGCAGGGCTCGCGGCCTCTGGTCGATCCGGAAGGCCGTAACGAGCTGGAAGTCATCGTCCAGGAAATCCTCGAAGGCAAAATTGCGCCGGATTTCTCCGCCCCGCCGGAAACGGAAGGCGAGGAACGTGCCTGATAACCATGCCCAACCCGCCGGAGGGGACTTGGCCGGCTACGAGGTGGTGGTCGGCGTCGGCGGAGGTATCGCGGCCTACAAGACCTGCCAGGTGGTATCGCGGCTGGTGCAACGCGGTTGCGGCGTGACCGTGACCATGACCGAATCGGGTACGCGCTTTGTCACTCCCTTGACCTTTCAATCCCTGACCCATCGGCAAGTGTTTACGAGTATGTGGGCGGTCGAGGGTTATTACGATCCGCAGCATCTGGCCCTTACCGAGTCGGCCGACCTGTTTCTGGTCGCCCCCTGTACCGCCAACCTGATTGGCAAATTCGCCGCCGGGATCGCCGATGATCTGGTCAGCACGCTGATGATGGCCCGCGATTGTCCGGCCCTGCTGGCCCCGGCCATGAATACGCGCATGTGGGATAATCCGATCGTGCAACGCAATGTAACGATGCTGCGCGAGCTGGGCTACATCTTCGTCGAACCGGCGGAAGGCTGGCTGGCCTGCGGCACCGTCGGTCGCGGCCGCATGGCCGAGCCGGAAACGATCATCGACGCCGTCGTGGCCCTTTTGAAACAGGGGACGCCGCGTCGAACGATGTGATGACATAAGCGCCGGAGCGGCCGATGGAGCGAGGGAGGGACAGAGAGACGGAGAGAGGGAGAGAATGAGGGACGGAGAGAATTTTGGTCGCGGATCAAATTTGTTTTTCTCTCTGTCCCTATGTCCCTCTGGCTTTCCTGCTTTCCGTCATATCCGTTCATGATGTTGTCCTTGTTCTGGTGGGTTATGCCTAAGGGGATTCGTCCGTTGCGTATGCTGATCACCGCGGGGCCGACGCGCGAATATTTCGATACGGTGCGGTTCATCTCCAATCCCTCCTCGGGTAAAATGGGTTATGCCATCGCTCGGGAAGCGGCGCGGCGAGGCCACCGGGTCACGTTGGTCAGCGGGCCGGTAACACTCGCTCCGCCGCCGGGAGTCAGGTTGCTTCCGGTGACGACCGCCGCCGAGATGGCTCGGGCCTGCAAGCGGGAATTCAAAAGTGCCGACGCGGCCGTCATGGCCGCCGCCGTCTGCGATTACCGGCCGGGTGAGCCTGCCGGTCGCAAAGTGCCTAAAACCGGGCGAGCGCTACGCGTCCGGCTGGAGCCGACCGAGGACATCGCCGCCGCTCTGGGCCGACGCAAAGGCCGGAGGCTACTGATCGGATTTGCCTTGGAGGACCACGATCATTATGTTCATGCGGAACGTAAGTTAAGTAGGAAGAACTGCGATCTGATCGTGCTGAATGGACCGGAGAATGTCGGGGTTGAGCAGGCGGCGGTGGAATTTTACACTCCGGCCGGCGGTTGGTCCGGCCCCGTTCGCGGAAGCAAAACCATAGTTGCCCGGCGGCTCGTGCGAATGATCGAGTCGTTGTGGGCCTCGCGCTGAAAGGCGGGTGGGTTATGTCAAATCTGTTCGAGGATTTTCGTCGCCGTATTGGTTATGTGATGTCGCTGCCCGAACGCACGTTTCGATCGCTGGTGGCCGTCGTCGGTGGAACCACCACGGTACTGGGCGAGGCGCTTTTTCCGGAAGTGCTTCGCAATACGACGCTTTATAAGATTTTCGTGGGCGACACCCAGCGTTTCATGATGGCCAAGGTGGCCCAGATTCAGCAGGAAAGCACGACGGCCGAAGGTCAACAGGAACCGCCGCCCGACTATCTCCAGCGCAAAATGGTCGGAGGGATGCTGGAAACCGCCGGGTTGCTGGCCATGCACTTTTCGCCGTTATGGGTTTTTGCCCTGGCCGGTGACGCGGCCGCCGGTACCGACGTGTTTTTCCGTCGGCTGGTGGCTCAATTGAAGGCCAACGGGGTGCTTCCGGCCGACATGCAGGTACAAGGGCTGTCCGATCTGCTGGAGGCCATGCAGGATACCTCGCGCAAGTCGGTAACCGCCGTCGATACGCCGCCGTTGTCCCGCGAGGAGGTGGCCAAGCTAGCCGAGCAGATGACCGATAGCTACCGGCAGATGTTCGCCAAGGCCGGTAATCTGGTCCCGCGTATCGAGGATATCTGGGCCCGCATGGAAACCCTTGCCGACCGCGACAAGGTTTCACTTGAACGGCTGGGCGGCATCCTGACCCTCGACGTGGCCGAGTGGGGCCGCAAGGGGATCGGCTCGGCCCTGGCCGTCGGGCAGACCGGGGCGTCGCTGTTTGGCGAGAAGATTTTGGACAGTTACGTGAAAACCCTCGACGCCATCGCTAACGAGGGCGTCGCCAAGTACATGGGCGATCGGATGAAACCGTTCATCCAGGCCGCCGTCGCCCATTTCCACCCCGAAAAGAAAACCCTGACCGAGGC
Source organism: uncultured Planctomycetales bacterium (assembly GCA_964642815.1). Lineage (GTDB taxonomy): Bacteria > Planctomycetota > Phycisphaerae > UBA1845 > PWPN01 > JAAYCU01. The sequence goes on from CAZXSA010000029.1 coordinate 24,280, forward strand.
CCTCTTTGGCGGCCGCAAACCCGCCGAGCCCGCCGCGACCCCCATCCGCGTGGAAATCAAGGTGGAAAGCGAACCGCCGCCTACGCCGCCAACGGATGCGACGATTTCGGGATAGGCATAAAAGGGAGGCGATCGAAGCCTGTCAACCATGAGGTTAGTGACTCAACGGTGAAAGCTGAGGAACCTAAGGACATCGAAAAGATCTTCCTTGAGGGAACGGGTATCGACCGGGCCCTCCGGGCCGCCGCCCGGGAAGCCTTTCGCCGTCTAAACCATTTTTAACCGCATTCACAACTATGGCTGGGAGGCACTCTTAAAGGCTTCGACGCACTTTTTCACCGAGGCGACCAGGTCTCCGGCCTTGTTTTCATATTCGATGGAGAACACGCCCTTGAAACCCTGATCCTTCAACTCCTTCAGGATACCAGGGAAATCGCAAACGCCGGTGCCCCAGGGAACATCGACGCCGGCCGGCTCGAATTTGTCGAGATCCTTCAGGTGCAGGGAGACGATCCGGCCTTTCAGGATGCGCAGGGCATCCACCGGTTTGACGTTGGAGCGGGCCCAGTGGCCGGTATCCGCGCAGGCTCCGATCCGCGGATTACAGTTTTTCACCTGCTCCAGCACGAAGTTCGGATCCCAGTAACGATAGTTGGGATTTTTAGCCTGTCGGGGATGGTTATGGATGGCGACCTTGAGGTCATACTCCTTGGTCAATTTGTCAAGCAACGGGTAAGCATCGGGGTCCGGCTCGGCGGTGAAAGTCTCGATACCCATGGTGAGGGCGAAGTCGAAGAGCTTGCGGACCTGGGCCTCGTTGTTTTTCAGGCCGACCACGCCGAAGTTGACCATTTGCACGCCCGCCTCGCGGAGAACCTGTTTGGTTTCCGCCAATCGTTCAGGAGGACAGTTCTCGTCGAACCGGATGTCCGGATGCTCGGGGCTGAATTTCTGGCCAGGGTAGGCCTCCAGATACTTGACGCCGAGGGATTTACACATGGCGATGGTTTCGTGCAGGCTCAGGTGGTTGAAGGTCCACGCTTGCAGAGCCAGCGGCCAATCCGGCCGGTCGCAGGGTAAGGGTGCCAGCTCCTTGACGCGGATGTTACGGAACTCGATCCAGCCGTGGGCGGAATGATTATCCTGCAATCCAATGTAGCCGCGCATCGGCTTGGCCAGCAGGGCGGGCACATGGCGAGCGTCGACATCGATGACCGGCACGCTGTCCACGAAAATTTTATACAGCGGGCCGTGGCAGTGGATTTCATAATCTCGCCAGACCTCGGCCGTCTCGTCCGGCCGGGGGTTGACGGGTACGACGCCGTACAACGCGCCGGTGCAGTGGCTCAGGTCGCGAGGGAAATTGCTGATCTGGATCTCGGAGCCGCTGTTCCAGGGATAGCCGGTGGTCGTGGCCCGCAAGAAAACACCGGAGTTTCCACCCTGACTGACTCGCCATTGAAGACGCAGGATGAAATCGCCGTAAACCCGGTTGGTGCGCATCCAGCCGCCGATGTAACCGACATCGGAAACGATTTTTCCGTCCTGGACCTTCCAGCCTTTCGGATCGCCCATGATGCTCCAGCCATCAAGATCGCGGCCGTTGAACAGTTGCGTAAATCCTTCCTCGGATGGGTTGGGCAGCGCGCCGGCCAGCCAGCGGATGGATTGGGCGATCAGCAGGCGATAGGCCGGATGCCGGTACGTCTCCGGACCGTGGCCGGGCTGGATATAGACGATCGGGCTGGCCTTGTAGGTGTGGGTCCAGCCGATGATTTTTTCGCTCTGGGGATGACGAGTGGTCAGCAGGGGTTTGACATCAGGGAGGACCGCGCAAAGATTGTAAACCTCGTCGCGCACATAAAAATCGCGCAACGCGCGGGTGATCGGATGATGGGGGTCGGCGATCTTGACCTCGACGTTCTGGTCGTGGAGATAGGTTGACGCGGGATGGTCGTCGGTGGCTTTCATGAGGTATCGGCCGCCGATGATTTTGTGAGCTTCCGGCCAGTCCCGATAGTTCGCCAAGGCATGATGCAGAACCAACAGCGGTTTTCCGCGTTCAAGCAAGGCCAGCAGATTGGCCTGACTCTTTTCGTCGATCGTCTTCCATAAATCGTACCAGACCATGACATCGTATTGGTCGGCCTTGCTTGGCTCGAACCACTGCTGGGCCTCGGGTTGAGCGACTTCCTGGACCATGAGGTCGGGTTGCGCCTGGAACATAGCCAGGAACTCGTCATGATCGAACTCGTGGCCGCCGGTAATCAGCAATACCCGGATTTTATTTTGCCGGGGGGGTGGGTTCCCGGTTGGCTCGACGGCGGAGACGATCCAGGACGGGGCAAGTAAAGCCACGGTGAGGCAGATAATCCGTTTAAGCATCTTGTTGGTCCTCATGGAAGGCACAAAAACCGATAATTCCCGTTGGGGCTACTTTACCCGTCCGCCATGATGTCCGCTATCGGCCGATAGATCAAGGCCGCCCGGTGGCTTGGCGGTTTCGGAGGTGTTTTCGTACAAATGCGGGATTGGGCAAAGGCCGTTCGGTTCGGTTAGAATCGTGCCTCACCGGGTCTGGCCGGGCGGATGGATGGCGATGGCTATGTCACAAGCGGCGATTGAAATTCAGCGAGACGGAGTGTTCCTCCAGCAACGTCGGCTTGAAGAGTACCCTTTCACCATTGGTCGGTCGACGAAAAATCTGCTCGTGCTCGCCGAGCCGACGGTTTCCCGTGAACATGTCTGTATCGAGCTGCGCGAAGGTCGGGCGGTCCTTCTGGATCGCAGTGGAGGTCGAACCACGGTTGACGGCCAACCCGCTGCGGAACACGTTTTGAACGATGGGGACCGGATCGAAATCGGGCCATTCGTTTTGGTCTATGTGGCGGATGCCGGCCGTCCGGCGGAATCGGTAGCGCCTGCCTGGGCGGAGACTCTGCTGGCCTTATCGCCGGTTGAGTCGAGGCTTTATGAGCAGCTTGCGACCAAGGCCGAGCGCGGCTCGCTGGAAGCCGCGGAGGCCCGGATTTGGGCGGTGGCCGACATATTGGCCAATATCGCGGACCCGCGAGAGGCGGTGTCGCGTCTGCTCGCCGAGACGATGGAACTGATTGGTGCCGACCGTGGGCAAATGGTTTATCCCGGAGCGGGTGACGCGATGGTGATCGCGGCGGCCTGTCCGGGTGGCATGGATAGGGAATTACCTCTAAGCGCGGCGGTCGTGCGGCAGGTGTTGGCTACCGGCCAGGCCTTGGCCTGTCTGGACGTGGGGCAGGACCGGCGTTTCCGCCTAAGCGAATCGCTGGCCGACGCGGGGGCGCGGAGTGTATTGGCCGCCCCGCTGGTTCTGGCCGGCCGCGTGGCCGGGGCGGTGTGCCTGGTTCGCGAATCGACGGCCAAGCCTTTTGTGGAGCAGGATTTGCACGTACTCTGCGCGCTTATGCAGCGGGGAGGAGAGGCGCTTAAACCGATCATCGGAGGCTGGCGCGAGGCAAGCTCCTCGCGGCCGATACAGCGGGAGGCCGACCTGCCTTTCCCGCTGGTTTATCGCAGCGAAGTGATGCGTCAGGTGACTCGCCAGGTATTACGGGTGGCGGCCACCGACGCGACCGTCTGCATCACCGGCCCAAGCGGCTCGGGCAAGGAGCTGATCGCGGCGGCGATTCATTACGGTTCGCTGCGCAGCGGCGGTTCGTTTATCAAGGTCAATTGCGCGGCCATTCCGGAGAATCTGATCGAGAGCGAATTGTTCGGCC
>CAZXSA010000030.1:0-27829 GCA_964642815.1 uncultured Planctomycetales bacterium
GGTCAACAATCACCTGGGCCACATGGCGGTCGGTGATGCAGGGACAGTCAAACGTTTTTTGAAATTCGGGGAGGGCATCAACATGGTCGTCATGGTAGTGGGTGACCCATAATCCCTCGACGGCTTTCACCTCGCCGTCGGCCGTGAGCTTTTGAATCGCCTCGATGTGTTTCGTACTTCCACAATCCATGACATAGGCGGCTTTGTCTTTTGAAATGAGCACCCAGGTATTGCCGATCTGACGCAGGCAGGCCGGCGGTGGTTCGACGGCGGCCATGGACATTTGACTCGGGCGACCGATAAACTCGGCTATCGCCTCGGGAATATAATGCCGCAGGCTGGAGACGGCCGCGAAGTTTTCATGGCAGATCGCCAGCCGCTGAACCAAGGCATCGATAGCCTTTATCGGATGACTCATGATCCGTCCGTGAGAAGGAACCATAGTTTCCGGTGCAAGCTTTTTCACCTTGTCGAGGCTCGCGTTCAGCATGGGGCGAGCGCCAAGAAACGCATGATATCCCATTATCCTGCCGGGCTTTCGGGTTTCACATGCGTACCCCATCTGGAGACTGTGGATATCCCATATCCGTCCTTCGTCATGGATCAGGTCGCCGGAGAAAAGCACGGTTTTTCCATCGACTTCAATGAGATAACTCAGCGAACCGTCCGTATGGCCCGGGGTGGCAATAGCGCGAATGGAGGCCGGTCCCCAACGCAATATCTGCCCGTCAGCGAACGTCCCATCCACGCGAACGGACTCGACCAGCATAAGATGATGCGGACGGTAATCATAAAGATGCCAACGCTGCTTGGGATCGTTCCAGAAGTCGGCCACCTTCTCAAAATAATCGCGTTCCGCCTCCGGGACGACCAGCCGCGCGCCGCGCGCCGCCAAAACCGCCACGCCGCAGGCTTGATCGCGGTGATGGTGGGTGAAAAGCACCTGCTCCACCGTCTTGATGCCAAGCGCGGTCAAGGCATCAACCACCCGAGCATCACCGCAGTCAATCAGCAGGGCGCGGTCACCGTCCCGCAGAATGCCCACATTGATCGGTCCACGATAGACACAAAGATGCTCGCTCAAGCCGACCAGGGCTTCCTCCGGCTCGGCGCCGAAGAGCGGTTGTCCAATGTTTCCGACGGCCATTCCCAAAGCCCCCGCGCCGACTCCCCGCAGAAAACCGCGTCGAGATAATGAATCGTGATTCATGGTAATGCCTTGCTCCTCAATTTATCCCTCGCTCATCATTCCGATTGACCAGGCGGCGGAAATTTACGAATCGGACTGTAACGCTCATACGTCTCGAAAATCTCTCCGTCGCCCACCACCCGCGGATCACCGGTCTTGCGTAGGTAGTCCACCAGTTGATCGCTCAGCTTCTTACGAATTTCTTGAAATTCCGGCTGGACCGCCAGATTATTCAGGCAACCGGGATCTTTTTTGATATCGTAGAGTTCCTCGGCGGGCCGCTTGTCCACGGCCAGATGAAAGAAACAACCGATCCGGGCATCGTCACGCTTTTCAATTAAGAAAGTCAGCGAGGGACTGCTGTCGATATCCGTATAGCCGCTATGCGGCTCATCAAGCGTGCCGTCCTCCTTCAACTGGCGCGGGTCGCCGGCCGGCCAGCGCTCCGGCTTAAAATTGCGGATATAAAGATACTGTTGCGTGCGCAAGGCCCGCTGCGGATAACCCCAATTGTTGTAGCGGGATGAGCTGTGCCGCTCGCGGGCGCTGAAAACCATCTCGCGAGTCGGATCGACCATGCCCTGTTTGTCCGAGACGAGGATATTCATCAGGCTCTTGCCAACCATCGCGGATTGGGCCGAATCCGGCACTCCTCCCACTTCGAGAAAAGTCTTGGTCAGATCAACAAAACTGACCGGATCGTCCACCACCCGCCCACCCGGCACATGCCGAGGCCAGCGAACGGCCATCGGCATGTGGATGCCGAATTCGTAGACGTTACCCTTGGACCGTGGGAAAGGCATGCCGTTATCGCTGGTCACGACGATCAAGGTGTTATCCAGCTCGCCGATCTCCTCAAGGGCCTTGAGCATACTGGCCAGGTGACTGTCGAAGTATTGAATCTCCCAACAATAGTCCAAAATATCGCCGCGAATTTCCGGCGTGTCCGGGAGGAACGGCGGGACCACGACATCCTCAAGCTTCATGCCGGAGCGCAGGCCGCGGCCCTTATCGTAAACGCGATGCGGTTCCGTGCTGCCGTACCAGAAGCAGAAAGGCCGGCCTTCGGGACGTTTTTTTAGGAAGTCCTGAAAATTGGCGGCGTAGTCGACCTCGTTAATTCCTCGAATTTTTTCTTTCACTTCGATCTTGCTGAACGCCGGCCCCGCCGGATTGCGCGAACGTCCGCCAGCCTTCCAATCGCCCGGTCCCCAACCTTTGCCGGTAAAACCGACAAAGTAACCCGCCTTCTCGAGTAGGTCTGGATACACGGCTAATTTCGCCGGAAACGAACTGGCGTGAGTGCCGGCATGCTCGTTTTGCCACGGATAACGCCCGGTAAGCAACGCGGCCCGCGAAGGCGCGCAACCCGGCGAGGGGCAGATCGCGTTGTTAAACAATACGCCCTCGCGAGCAACCCGATCAAAGGCCGGCGTTTTAATCGCCCGATAGCCGTAGATCGATGCATGGGGATACGACTGGTCATCCGAGATGGCGAGCAGTATATTGGGCCGGGCATCCGTTCCCACCGGATTTTGTTGCGCCCGGGCCAAGGTCAGATATCCAAAGATACACGCAAGGGATAAGACCTGGAAAAACCACTTTGGACGAACAACGGAATATTTCATGGGTCAGTCCTCAATTGAAACACCAACGAATATACCTAGCGCCGATCATGCATATTCTATCCATAAACGATAAAAGGGGAAACCTTCACCTTCATGGGTCATCGAATACCATGTCGATGCACCTCATTCCGTGTCCGTCCGACCCGTCATAATCATTCATCGGTGGAGTCATGATTTACAGGGTATCCTGAAACCAGAGAGGTTATAAGAACACTCCTATGCACACCATTCGAAACCGTGGAGTTCGGCCGCACGCATTCGGAAACGCAAGTTCACGCTTTGATTCGGATCGAGGCGCAATCGTGAATCTCCCTTCCAGGTAACCATGTGTTTAAAATGATCCCCGGTCATCGGGTCGCAATCATCAACCGACCGGCCATCAATGCCGCGCAAACCCACGCGAATTTCTCCGCCCCCATCCACCTTGGCGTTGATACGAAGCGAGGAACCGGTGACTTGCACTCGGAAAGTATCGAATCGACCGTCGCCGTCCGCCCGGAGACCGCATAACCGGCCCCGCGGCCAGGTCGCCCAACCGCTCATTACCGTACTCATTACTCCGGGCCACCGCGGATATTTATGCGGAAAAGCGAAAACCGCATAGGGGATCGCGATTCTATCCCTGCCCAAGGGCACCAGTTGCCTACCCGCGAGGAGAAAACCGCCGTCCGGGCTTCCCGGCCGGCCGGATTCAAGCAGCGGACCGCCCGGAACACGATCCCAACGTAGGCCGTCGATACTGCTATATAAGTGTGCTTCGGACGTTTGCGTCAGCCGACGGTAAAGAATCGGAAACATCAAATGATAGTCAGGCAGACCGGGATAGGGCGTATAAGCATTGGTATAAACATCGTAGGAGAAGGGATCATCCAATTGCGGTCGGATGATCGGTTCGACCGGCGACCAATGCCGGAAATCCTCGGACTCCGCCCGGGCCACCATGCGCCTTTGCATCCAATACAATCGCGTATACAGGACATATTTGCCGAGCCATGAATCGAAATAAACGGTGTTATCCGTGTCGCCCTTATTGATTAACAACGGCTCGGGCAAAGCCTTCCACCGCTGACCGTCGGGCGAGACCATCCCAAAGAGAGCATCCATGCTATCGGGTCCGAGACGCAGATCCCGGTGGCGCGGATGCGTTTGGGCCTGATATTTCTTCCAGAGGTCCGCCACACCGGACAGAATCCGGGCATTAAAGACGCATTTGTAACGCTCCTCCGCCGGACCGTGGGGATCAATGAAGAAATATTCACCATCGATACCGGTCAGTTGCGATGGGGGTCTGAGCGTGCAGACTTCCTTGCTCGTCCAGGCATATCCATCCGATGATTCGCTGTATACGACGACCAACGCGGCGGCCGCGTCCTGGCTGTATGAGCCCCAATTTCTTCCCGAACCGTAATCGACGCGTATACTCCAGGTTCGATACCTGTCCTCGTGCCAGAGCACTCGATTGGGCAAACCCGCGACCGGACTCTCCGTGACTGCTTTGTGGACCATCAGGCGAATCCCCTGAGCAACGCCTTCCGCATCGGCCCGGGCCTCAACCCGGGGCTCCGGCGGATTGACCAGGGGCAACTCCTGACCATCGGGAGACATCCAACGCACGTCTCCCGGTTTGATATGGCGATAATCGAAAAACAAAAATTGTCGGGGAGGCGACAACGTGTAACCGCCCGACGGATCGGGGTCGAGATCGCAGGGACGACTTGCCGTTTGTTGGTCTCCCTGGCTCGGCCTGGCCATTCCCAGAATCACGCCGGCCCCAAGCCCCGCGCAAAATTCGCGACGATTCATGATGATTTCTCCTCAATAAATCATCGATTGATCCTCGCCAAGCCTATGGATAGACACTCTCTCGATAAACAAGCTGTTCGTTTCAAGCATTCCAGAACGTTGAAGAACGGCTTGGAATCAGCGAAAATGATAACCCATGAACGGAATTCGTTCCATGCCTGAGCAACCGTGCGGTGGGCCCCGGAGGACACGACGTATGGGTCGCGACCAGCTTTGCGGAGCCATGTATATGCGTACCACGTTGTTAACATTCTTAACGCTCTTGCTGGGCATCGCCCCGGCTGTGGCCGCCGAGCGAACAACCCGAACCGCGAAGTCAAGGGTAACCGAGAGAAAATATATTGTTTTCGAACTGACCAATGTCGCCAACCCACGCGCGGCCGTCGAACAAATGGTCACTCTTTTCGGACCGGTCGAGGCGGACGCGCCCCGGCTGTACGGCTTTGGCATTAACGCGGTACCGATACTCACGCGTTCGATTCCCGTCCTGCAGAAAACGGTGCATGACGCTTTTGACCTGGCCGAGGAATTCAATGCACCGGTCATGTTTCATCTCGATCCACTGTATGCCATAGGCGCTGATCCGGAGCCACCGGGACCGCAGGCCCCGGCCGTCATGTTTTGGCGCGATCCGCTGATGTGCGAATGGGTGAATTTCCCCGAAAAAGATCGGGAATCCGGGCGCGTACCCCGCTGCTGGATCAACTGGGGGGCATGGATATCATTTGCCCCGGCCATGCCCTGCTTCACCTCGCCGGCGTTCAAGAGTTTCGTCACCACGCAGTTAAGCGAAGGGGTCGTGCGGCCGATCGACGAACGCCGCGACAAGCTGAGGCGGCAGGGCAAAGAGTATCTGTTTGTCGGCTTGAACGTGGGTTGGGAGACCAATATCACCGATTACACGCCGGGACGGCCGTTATGCTACCTCGATCCGAAAAATCCGCCGGAGGATAAATCACCGTTCCGCAAGGACACAGGCGGTTATCTGAAAATGCAGGATTGGGAAATGGGGCAAACCGGCTACGCCGCCCTGCATTGGTTGGGTTGGAACGAACGAAAGCTGATCCGGAAGGCGAAGCAGGAAAATATCGAGGTCAAAACGCTGTTCAATAGGCTCTGCGCCGAGGTGGTACATGATTATATGGAACTGCTGGCCCGGACGGCCCGCACCGGCGGTATCCCACGCGAGCAAATCTTCACCCATATCGTCCCCATCCGCTCGGCCGAGCCCGACAAGGACAGCAGTATGACACCTCCGATCTGGACGGCGGTCAACAAATATAGTATTCCAGGCTTTACCATGTGCCGCGAGTCCGGGGCGGTCTACGACCTCAAGCGGTTGAAAGAGGAAATCACCAAGGCCGACCCGTCCCAGACCCGTTTCGCGGCGGTGGAGGCGTACGTTCGCTGGTATAAGGAAGAGAAACTGCTGGCCGACTTTCTTTCCGAGATCTTCGACAACGGCGGCGTGCTAACTTGTCTTTATGGGTGTTTTCAGGGCGGAGAGTATCAACTGACGTTAAAACCTGAAAAGGAAACGCTTGCGATCCTTAAGTGGCTGGGTAAGTCGGCCCCGGCAGGAGACACGAAATGAATGGGCGAATCGTCCTCGGCATGTTATTAACCATCGTGGTCGTGTGGGTAACCGGTTGTGGTCCAGAGGCAGGGCCGCTCGTCCGTGCGCCGGAGAACAATGAACCGACTTCCCGGGAACATACGGGTATGTTCAACGTGCGGGATTATAACGCCAAGGGCGACGGAGTCGCGCTGGACACCGCCGCGATTCAGGCAACCATTGAAGCCTGTGCTCAAAGCGGCGGGGGTGTCGTACATCTGCCCGCCGGGCGCTACTTGTCCGGCACCGTCTTCCTGAAATCCAACATCACCCTCGATCTGGCGGCCGACGCAATATTGCTCGGCAGTGGAAATTTCAATGATTATTCCCGCAACGTCAAGGTGCTCGAATATTATCCGTTTTTCAGTCAATGCCTGCTGTACGCGGAAGAGGCCAATAACATTCGATTAACCGGACAAGGTACGATCGACGGACAGGGAAATCTTTTCCCGCAGGGTGATACCACGTATCGCCCAATGCTGATCCGAATGATTCATTGCCAGAATATCGTCATCGACGGGCTTTGTTTCCGCCGCTCGGGTTCCTGGTGTACGCATATCGTGGAATGCGCGAACCTGCGGGTCCATGGCTTGCGGATCGAGAATCGCTCGAACCTTAACAACGATGGTCTCGATCTCCACGATTGCCGCGACGTGACGATCTCCGATTGTCACCTGGACTGCGAGGACGACGCCATCGCCCTGAAAGGCTCGGCGGAAAATGTCGCGATCACCAATTGTCTTATCAGCAGTTATTGCGCCGCTTTTCGCATCGGCCCAGAGTCAACCGGGCGGTTCGGTAATATCGTCATGAGCAACTGCGTCATTCGCGACACCTTCCATAACGGGATCAAAATCCAAATGGTCGAAGGTGGGACCGTGGAAAATGTCCTGTTTTCAAACTTGGTCATGGACAATGTGACCGGCCCGATTTCCATACGGCTGGGCCAGTGGCTGGGGTTCCTGGGAGCGAAAGAAACCGCCGAACATAAAGTGGACAAGCGCGTTGAACCCCTGCCGGTGGGCACGCTGCGTAACGTGGTCATCAGTAACGTGGTGGCCCGCGTCCCCGCCATGCCCCCCTCGCTGGTGCTCGGAGATCGCGTTTATCCCCCACCGGAGGGGGCCAGACGATCCTGCATCTCCATCATGGGCCTGCCGGGACATCCGCCGACGGATATCACCCTCAGTAACATGCGCATCACCTTCGCGGGCGGCGGCACGCAGGCGGAAGCGGACCGCCGCGATGTCCCGGAACTGGCCGACGAATATCCGGAATACTATATGTTCGGAACTCTGCCGGCTTACGGACTCTATGCGCGACATGCTCGCGGGATCGTGTTGCAAAACGTGTGTTTCGACCTGGATGAGGTGGACGCCCGCCCGGCGATCATCACCGACGACGTGGAGGGGATCGAATTCAACGGTTTCCGAGCCGCAACCAACGGCGTCAGCCACCTCATACGCCTGATCCAGACCAGGGAAGCTTTCATCCACGGCTGCCGGCCGCTTGGTCCGGTCGCCACGTTTTTGCGTATGGAAGGCGAGCAGAGCAAGGCCATCGTCTTAAAGGCAAATGATCTGCGGCAGGTTCAAAACAAGATTGATTACGACCCGAAAGTGAAAACGCCTGTAGAAATCGCGCCGTAAGGCGACGATCCCTTACCCATCCATTGGCCGCCATGACGGCCGGGAGGAAGATTCATGCACACGAAATTATCCCGTCGACAGTTCGTTCAGGCCGGCGCGGCCGGTGCATTGGCCCAGGCCATCCCTGCCCGTCATGCCCGGGCCGCGGATGCTCGTCCGGACAAACCCAACCTGTTGTTTATCTGGACCGATGAGCAGCGGCCGGACACGATGGCGGTCTACGGCAACCGCCGTATTCACGCTCCCAACCTGAACAAACTTGCCGAACAAAGCGTGGTTTTCCAGAAGGCTTACGTTACTCAGCCGGTGTGTACGCCCTCACGTTCATCGGTCATGACCGGGCTGTACCCGCATACCAACGGCTGCATACGCAACAATATCCCCCTGCCGCCGGAAGTCCCCTGCCTTCCCGAAATCCTCAAAGACCCCGATTACCGCACCGCTTACATGGGCAAGTGGCACCTGGGCGACGAGGTCTTCGCCCAACACGGTTTCGAGGAATGGGCGGCGATCGAGGACGGTTATATCCGCTATTACAGGGAAGGACGCGACCGTAACGCCCGCAGCGGCTACCATCACTTTCTGGCGGAAAAAGGATACCGCCCCGGCGAGGATGGTACATTCGATCGTGTTTTCGCGACCAGCCTGCCCATCGACCATTGCAAGCCCAAATACCTGGAGCTTCAGGCCTGCGATTTTCTGCGCCGTCATCGTCGCGAGCCGTTCATGCTCTACATCAATTTCCTCGAACCGCACATGCCTTTCTTCGGCCCGTTGGACAAGGAGCATTCGCCGGACGAGATTTATCTGCCCGACAATTTCAATGACCCCCTGGAGGATAACGAGCCTCTACGCTATCGACTATGTCGAGAATGGGCCGGCGAGTACTACGGGAACACCGAGGAACAGTTCCGCGAATTGATCCGTTGCTACTGGGGTCTGGTCACCCAGGTCGATCGTAGCGTGGGAGCGATCCTGGATACGCTGGAGAACCTCGGTCTCGCGGACAACACGATCGTGGTCTTTACCAGCGACCACGGAGACATGATGGGCGCGCATCGCATGGTGACCAAGACGTATATGTATGAGGAGTCTTCCCGGATTCCCTGGTTGATGCGGGTACCCTGGATGGGGCGTACCCAGCATAGGGTGCCGAACCCCGTGAGCCAGATCGACACGATACCCACCCTGCTGGATCTGATGGGCGGACCGAAGAGCGATCATTTGCAGGGGCAAAGCCTCGTACCGTTGATCCGCGACGGGAAAGTCGAGCAAGATCATGTCTTTATCGAGTGGAATGGCAGCGGTCTCAGTAAGGCTAAGAACAGCCAGATCAAAGCCACTCCGGAAGAGATTGAAAACGCGGAAAAATCAAAAACCCGCGCGGTCGTCTCGCCCGACGGCTGGAAACTGTGTCTCCGCGATCTGGATAAAAATCAGCTTTTCAACCTGCGCGAGGATCCCGGCGAAACGGTCAATCTGTTCGATTCCGGTCGCCATAACGATGTCATTCAGCGTCTGACCGAACGAATCCACGAATGGCAAAAGCGTACCAAGGATTCTCTCGCCCCGATATGAATGTCAGGCCCCACGGAGTAATGCAATGAACCGACGACTCACCCGCAGGCAGTTGGTCAAGGCCGGCATGGCCGGCGCGATGGCTCCGACATTTCTCGCTCGGCGGGCCGATGCCGCCAACCAGCGGCCGGCCAAACCCAATCTGCTTTTCATCATGACCGACGAGCAACGTTTCGATACCCTGGCCGCTTACGGCAACAAGAATATTCACGCACCGAATCTAAACAAGTTGGCCGACCGGAGCGTGGTTTTCCAGAGGGCATACGTCACGCAACCGGTATGCACTCCGTCGCGTTCCGCCATGATGACCGGCTTGTGGCCGCATACGAACGGCTGCATCGATAATGCCCAATCTCTGAAAGAAGATACACCCTGCCTGCCGGAAATGGTCAACGATCCCGCCTACCGCACCGGCTATCTGGGCAAGTGGCATCTGGGCGACGAGGTGTTCGCCCAGCACGGTTTCGAGGAATGGGCATCCATCGAGGATTTCACCAAGCAGGGTTTCCGCCCGGGTCGCGATCCGAACGCCCGCAGCGGCTATCACCATTTCCTCGTGGACAAGGGGTATCGGCCGGGGCCGGACAACAAGTTCGACTGGCGCTTTGCCTCCAGCCTGCCTATCGATCTCTGTAAACCGAAGTTCATCGAGCTGAAGGCCTGCGAGTTCCTGCAACGCCATCGTCACGATCCGTTTACTCTCTACCTCAGCTTTCTGGAACCGCATTCGCCTTTCTTCGGCCCGCTGGACAAGGAGCACGATCCCTCGGAAATCTACCTTCCCGACAATTTCAACGATCCGTTGGAGGAGAATGAGCCCCTGCGCTACCGCTTGTTCCGGGAATGGTGGAGCAAGAACCGCGAAAAGACCGAGGAGGATTTCCGTGAATTGATTCGACGCTATTGGGGCTTGGTAACCCAGGTGGATCGAAGCGTCGGGGCCGTTCTCGCCACCCTCGAGAATCTCGGTCTGGCGGACAACACCATCGTGGTCTTTACCAGCGATCACGGGGATATGATGGGCGCCCATCGTCTGGTCGCCAAATCGTTCATGTATGAGGAGTCCGTCCGCGTGCCGTGGCTGTTCCGCGTACCCTGGATGCAGACCGGCCCCCGTTCAATCTCCGCCCCCGTCAGCCATATCGATCTGATACCCACCCTTCTCGAACTCCTGGGCGCCGAGCGGCCGACCCATTTGCAGGGTCAGAGCCTCGTGCCCCTGATGCGCGGCGAGCGCGTGGCCGAGGATCATGTTTTCGTGGAGTGGAACGGCGGCGCACTTTACGTGGCCGAGGACAGCAGCATACCCGCCACCAATGAAGAAATCGCGAACGCGGAAAAAGCGATAGGCCGAACAGTCGTTTCACCCGACGGGTGGAAACTGTGTCTCCGCGATCTGGACAAGAGCCAGCTTTTCAATCTGCGCGAAGACCCCGGCGAAACCGTCAATTTGTTCGACTCCGGCCGCCACGACGAGGTGATCCGAGGACTGACGGAAAAGATCCGCGATTGGCGGCGAAAAACGGATGACCGGATCAAACCGGCTGCCGGGCGAGTGTTTTAAGCGCCTCGCATCACCGGAACCGGGAGCAACAAAGGACAAACCGTGAGCCAAACGACCGATGTTCAAGTTGTTGGAACCCGCTTCTATTACCTTCCCGTGACATTGCGCGTCCCTCTGAAATTCGGCGGCGAGACCCTGACTCACCTGCTTAGCGCACGGGTAAGCCTGCAAGTGCGTAATGCCGCTGGCCAAACCTCCGAAGGCTGGGGTGAAACACCGCTCAGCGTGCAATGGGCCTGGCCAAGTCCCGCTGCGCACCAACAACGTCTCGATACCCTCCAACGATTTTGCAGCCTGTTGGCAAAACAATGGACAACTTTCCCCGGCCATGGCCATCCTCTCGAAATCGGCCACGACTTCCAGGTCCATGAATTGCCCCGCCTGCTGAATGACTTCAACGAAAACATCGGTTTAGAGACCGAAAAAATGCCCTGGCTGGCGGCGTTGATCTGCTGCTCACCGTTCGATATCGCTCTGCACGATGCCTATGGCCGTCTGCATGGCCGGTCCATCTATGAAACCTATGCACCGCCCTTCATGAACCGCGACCTTGCCGACTTTCTGACCGCTGAACCCGATGGGCGGAGTCTCGCGGATCATTACCCTGCCGATTATCTGGTTTCCAACCCGCCCAAGCGGCTGCCGGTCTGGCATCTGGTGGGAGGGCTTGACCCCCTGGATGCATCGGAATTCACCGGCCGGGAACCGGACGATGGCTTCCCGGTCAGCCTCACCGACTGGATCGAACGCGATGGTTTGACCTGCTTGAAAATTAAACTGCGGGGTAACGATCAAGCATGGGATTATCGACGACTGGCAAGGGTCGGCGAGTTGGCCATGCAACTCGGGGTCCGGCGACTGTCGGCCGACTTTAATTGCATGGTCCATGAACCGGCTTACGTCAATGAAATTCTCGATCGCCTCGTCAAGGAACACCCCGCCCTTTTTGACCTGCTCTTGTACGTTGAACAGCCGTTCCCCTACGATCTGGAGGGCTATCCCATCGACGTGCATGGCGTTTCGGCCCGCAAGCCGTTGTACATGGATGAGAGCGCCCACGACTGGCAACTGATCCGCCTGGGACGGCGGCGCGGCTGGACGGGGGTGGCCCTTAAAACCTGCAAGACGCAAACCCAGGCCATACTTAGCGCCTGCTGGGCCAAAGCCCACGGCATGGGGTTGATGGTCCAGGATCTGACCAACGCCATGCTCGCTCAGATTCCGCATGTTCTTCTGGCGAGTCGGGTGGGGACCATCGCGGGCGTGGAAAGCAACGCCCCGCAATTCTGTCCGACAGCTTCAGTTCCAGAAGCGCGCGTTCATCCCGGATTGTACCGCCGACAAAAAGGCATGTTGGATTTGTCGAGCATTCATGGGCCGGGTTTCGGATATCGGTTGGAAGAGATAGAGCGAGAATTACCGCCTCCGGCAGCGCAATTCAATTCCTGAAAAGACAAGCAATGGCATGCGGAAAAAGATCAGAATACGATCAGGGAGGATTGCCAAACTCCAGCACCCAGTAAACCCCATATTCCCCGCCGGTACGGACGCCGATCCCTACCTCGGTCCACTGGGCACCCAGAATAATATCCCGATGCCGAGGGGACCACATCCAATCCCTTATGGCCTCATCCGGCGTGGTCTGGGCGGCCGCCAGATTCTCCCCGATAGCCAGGAAAAGGTATCCGCCCGCGCTGGCCCGATCATAAGGGCCTTCATAAGTTACCGGGTTGATGTGATCCTGCGGGAAAAAGCGGCCTTCAATCATCGCACAACAAAAGTCTTCCGCGATGACGCAGAGAACCGGGTTCAAGCTGACCGGGGCCAGCTCATATTTACCTCGCTCACGATTGATCAGGTCCAACATGCGGGCAACCACCGCATCGTTGTTGGAGGGGGTAACGCAAATGTAGATACCCTTCTCGTTGACCGCCTTCTGGATCGGCTCCACGACCGCGCCGATCACCGCGCCTCCGGTGCCGGGAGTGTCCGCCGCCGGGCAGCCAGACAGAACCAGGACTCCAAAGAACACGAGCCCTGCATAACATGGCCAAGATAATCCACGTTTCACGATAACGAATCTCCCCTTGGGTCGGTTCCCGTAAGTTCCATTATAGGAACCGCCAGGTGGTTAAGCATGATTCCAGCGCGGGCCCCCTCTCATCAGCGCGGTTTTCTGCTTTTCAAAGCGCAGTATAACCTATTCGTTCATCGGCTGTCTACGAAAATAAATGGAGCCGGGTTTTTTTGAATTGTCGAAAACCCTGCACCCCAGAGATATTTTATCGAAATAACGGCCCATTCGGACATCTAAACCCTTTCTATACATAAGCTTATCGAAGCTCATAAAAATATAACTCCCTACCATTTTCGTATAGGGTGTCCCTTCAAATAACTAGACACCGATCGGTGGAACCAGGTTGGTGGTCAGATCGCGATTTTCGTACCTACCCTCCGCGAATTTTTTCCATCCACGCCATGCAGGTTGCAAGCCTCTGCCGCTGTCTATAAGCTATCCGTCGCAAGCTCGAAAAAACTTACAGATATCGAGGAAATTTTCGCCTATGCGAACGGTTATTATTGGTTCGGGCAACTGGGGGACAACCCTTGCGGGACTGGTCAACCCCAAACGGCCGGTACTCTTGTGGGCTCAAAACGCGGAACTGGCCAAGGAAGCCCGGCAGGTTCTGCCGCATGTGGCCGGGGCCGTCCACGGGAAAATCACCGTCGAACCGGCCTTTTCGTCGCCGCTGACACCTGACGATATTGTCATTCTGGTCGTACCCTCCTCGCAAATTGCCCCCGTCGCCGAGCAATTACGCAGCGCATGTGGCCCCCCCTATCCAATCATCGTCACTGCCTCCAAGGGACTGGAACGGGCAACTTTCCGCACCATGAGCCAGGTTATTTCCTCCATCATCCCCGAAGCCACGGTGGCCGTCCTGTCCGGTCCGACCATCGCTCGCGAAATCGCCGAAGGTCAACCGGCCAAGGCCGTGCTCGGCTGCGAAAACGTGCATACACTGCTGCAACTCGCCCAAGCCTTGGCCAGCGACCGGTTCCATCTGGACACGACTCGGGACAAGGTTGACGTCGAGTTATGCGCGGCCATGAAAGGGGTGTTTGCCGTCGGGGCCGGCGTGATCGCCGAGCGGCGGATGGGCTGTAATTTCATGGGGCTGATGCTGACCTTTGGCCTGCGGGAAATCGCCGAGATCGCCCGTTTTCTGGGGATTTCGACGGCTCATGTCTTCGGCGTGGCGGGAATGGGTGACCTGGTGGCCACCTGCTTCAGCCCGGACAGTCGTAACTATCAACTCGGCCAATTACTGGCTCGGGGCGTGCCTCTGAAGAAAGCCCTGGCCGAGGTCCGCATGGTGGTCGAAGGGGCCATGACCGCGGCCGCGGTCTCCGAGATGGCCGCTCTGCGTCTGCGCGTACCCCTGTTCGCCGCTATCGCGGGAATCGTCGAAAACCCCGACGAAGCGGCGTTCAAACGGTTTGAACAAACATTATTGGAATACCCGGGAAACGGATGAAAGCCATTATTCTCGCCGCCGGTGCCGGTCGACGCTTGGGCGCAACAGGCCCCAAATCCATGATCGACATCGGCGGGCAAAGCATCATCCATCGTCAGTTGGCCGCCTTTCGCGCAGTGGGCATCGAAGACTTCGTCATCGTCACCGGTTACGAGCAAGACCGGCTCAAGACTCACCTGGCCGATCAAACGGGCCGTTTCACCTACATCGAAAACCCCCGCTATGGCGAAACCAACACGGTCTACTCGCTTTACCTCGCCCGCGGACATATCGATGACATGTTCTATTACGCCAATGCCGACGTGCTCTTCGACCGCCGCCTCGCCGAGCGGCTGGACAAGGCCCGCTGCGCCAGTGCGCTGGCGGTCCAGGCCAAACCCTGCGGAGAGGAAGAGGTCAAGGTAATCGTCCAGAACAACCTTATCACTCGAATCGGCAAGAAGCTCGATCCGGCGGCGTGCCTCGGTGAATTCGTGGGCATAGCCCGTTTCGGCGGGGAAGTGGCGGCCGCTTTCGTCGAGGCCCTGCGTATCACCGTCGAGGACGAGGGGAATGTCACGGACTACTTTGAACGCGCCGTCGATCGTCTTTGCGATGCGTGGGAACTGACTGCGGTCAACATCAACGACCTGCCTTGTATCGAGATCGATTTCCCCGAAGACCTGGAAAAAGCCCGCCATCAGGTTGCCCCCCTGTTAATCGGTTAAGACACTGGACGGACGACACATGGAAGCGTATCCTGTTCGCCCGTCAACTTAGCACGAAACGACCATCCGCTCCGCATCGAAAAAGCGAACGGATTGCGAGTAATGTTTTTTATTCCCGGAGGACACGCGGCAAGTGGCGGTTCTGGCTTTATTACCCATATTGTCGATTTTTCTTTTTCTGGTCATATTACGCTGGCCGGCCGTTCGAGCCATGCCCGTAGGGTATGTCATTACCGTCGTTCTAGCCTATTCCTTCTGGAAAATGCCGCCCACCACCATCGCCGCTTCCAGCATCAAAGGACTGATGATCTGCTTCATGCTGATGTGGATTATCTTCGGCGCCATCGTCCTGCTGATGACTCTGCGGCATAGTGGGGCTTTAGCCACCATCCGTCATGGTTTTCTGAACATTTCTCCGGACCGACGGGTGCAGGCCATTGTTGTCGCCTGGCTATTCGGTTCGTTCATCGAGGGGGCCTCCGGTTTCGGTACGCCGGCGGCCATTTGCGGCCCGCTGCTGCTGGCCCTGGGTTTCCCGGCCATGGCCGCCTGCACGGTGGCCCTGATTATTCAATGCACGCCGGTAACATTCGGGGCGGTGGGTACCCCGATCATCATCGGAATGGGCAAGTCCCTGGATGCCCCGGAGGTCATCCAGGCCATAACCGCCGCGGGCATGAACAAGGAGACATTCCTTCACCAATTGGGAATATTTGCCGCTCTGCCCCATGCCATCGCCGGTACCCTGATACCCCTCGTTATGGTCTGCATCATGACCCGCTTTTTCGGCCGGAACCGACGTTTCCGCGAGGGGCTGGGAGTTTGGAAATTCGCCCTGTTCGCCGGGCTGGCTTTCACCCTGCCTTACCTTGTTCTCGCGATCACCCTGGGCCCGGAATTCCCTTCCTTAATCGGGTCACTGATCGGCTTGGCCATCGTGATACCGGCGGCTAAAAAGAAGTTCCTGCTTAGGAATGTACCCACCTGGGATTTCCCTGAACGCAGTGCCTGGGATTCAGAGTGGTCGGGCGCGATTACCGCGGAACAGAACAACGATCAATTGCTCCGCATGGGTCTGTTGCGGGCCTGGCTGCCTTATCTGCTGGTGGCCATCCTGCTGGTCGTGACCCGATTGCCGTCCTTGGGCCTTAAACAAGTGCTCGAATCGATCAATATTCAATGGTCGAGCATTCTGAATACTCCGATTAGTGAAAAGATTGCTGTTTTATATTCGCCGGGCACAATTTTCATAGTTGTTGCGCTATTGATGTATTGGTTGCAGGGCATGAACACGAAGCAAGTAAAAGCCGCTTGGGTGGAAGCCGCCCGGCTGCTGGCGTGGCCGACCCTGGCCTTGGTTTTCGCCGTCGCCCTGGTTCGGGTCTTCATCGACTCGGGACCGGAGTACAACACTTCCGGAGAGATGAGCATGCCCCTGATCCTGGCCGATGCCGCCGCTCGGCTGGCCGGGGCAAGCTGGCCCTTCTTCGCTCCGACCATCGGGGCCATGGGCGCCTTTGTCGCCGGCAGTAATACCGTCTCCGACCTGATGTTCGCTCTGTTCCAATACGGCGTCGCCGACAGCACGGGTACTCCTCGCCTGATCATTCTCGGCCTACAGGCTTTCGGTGGGGCGGCCGGCAACATGATCGCCGTGCATAACGTCGTATCCGCCGCGGCCACGGTCGGATTGGTCGGAGTCGAGGGCCTGCTGATTCGCAAAACCATACTGCCCATGACCTACTATCTACTGGTCGGCGGCGTTTGCGGATTATTGTTCTCTTACGTGTTCTTCACCACGGTGTTCTAGTGAACACCCCTCGCGAATCATCAGCCTCTCCTGTAAATCATCAATCCTCCCCACGAATCCCGAGGGGAAGGCAAAATATAGCCCCACATGGAACGTAGCGAAATCCAGGGTTGCTGATTCCCACCGCGACGAATAACGATTAAAATATCCGCCGATTGATTTGTGACGAAGATGATTTACTAAAAAGGAGAACTCATGCAGCCGATACGCGTAGCTTCCGTACAGTTTGAAAGCGTCGCCGGAGACAAGACGGCCAACATGGCCATCGTGCGGTCTTTCACGGAAAAAGCCGCCGCCGCTGGATCGAAGATCGTGGCCTTTCCCGAATGCTGCCTCACCGGCTACTGGTTCCTGCGGAAGTTGTCCCGCGAGCAATTTACCGCCCTGGCCGAGCCGGTCCCGGCCGGCCCGTTGTCACGGGAGCTACTCGCCCTTGCCAAACAATACGATATCACCGTCGGAGCGGGCTTGCTCGAAAAGGCTGACGACGGTCAAGTGTACAACACCTACGTGGTGGCCATGCCCGACGGCCAGTGCCGGCGGCATCGCAAACTGCACACCTTCGTTAGCCCGTACCTCAGCAACGGCAGCGAATACACCGTCTTTGACACACCACACGGCTGCCGCGTTGGCGTGCTGATCTGCTACGACAACAACCTCGTGGAAAACGCCCGGATCACCGCTCTGATGGGCGCGGAGATCCTGATCGCCCCCCACCAGACCGGCGGTTGCGCCCTCAAGGACAAGCACTCGATGGGCCTGGTCGATCGCCGCTTGTGGGACAACCGGGCCAACGATCCGGCGGCCATCGAGGCCGAACTGCGCGGCCCCAAGGGACGCGGCTGGCTCATGCGCTGGCTACCCAGCCGAGCCCACGACAACGCCATGTTCCTGATCTTCAGTAATGGGGTAGGCGTCGACGATGACGAAATCCGCACCGGCAACGCCATGATTCTCGACCCTTATGGACGGACGCTGTCGGAAACCTGCAAGGCCGGAGACGATATGGTCATCGCCGATCTCGATCCGGAACTACTCGAAAATCCCACCGGCCGTCGGTGGATTAAATCGCGGCGGCCGGAACTTTATGGGCCGCTAACCCAACGCACGGGGCAGGAAGTCGATACACGCAAACTGCGTATGGATGCCCTATCCTCGTAACCGTGCTGAGGTCGTTCATGCCTACGCACGTACCGAAAGCGCCGCGCGGATGGGCCATTCTGGCCCTGGTCGGTCCGTCGCTTATCTGGTGCGGCGAATATATCGGTTCGGGCGAGGTCATTCTGGCCACGCGCACCGGCGCGGTACTGGGCGTCGCCGCTCTTTGGGCGGTCGTGTTGGCCATCGCCCTGAAATACTGCATCGGCGTGGCCGGGGCCCGCTGGGCGGCCATCACCGGCGAGGGCATGATCGACATGTTCGACCGCATGCCCGGCCCGAGGCACTGGCTGGTCTGGCTCGTGCTTATCATCCAGCTACCCGCGGGGATCGTCTCCATCGGCGCCTTGGCCAGCGCCGCCGGCACGTTCCTCAACTCCCTGCTGCCTCTTCCCTGCGAATATGGCAAGCCGATCTGGGGGCTGATCGTCTCAACCTTCGCCGTGAGCATAGCCTGGACCGGCCGTTTCGATCTGCTCAAGAGAGTGATGATTGCCCTGGTCATGGTCATCGTAATCGGCGTGTGGTACGTGGCCATCGTCGCCCACCCGCCGGTGGGAGAGATCTTTCGCGGATTGTTCGGTCTCTTACCATTACGCACTCCGGAATGGATCGCCGATGACCCCAGCGGAACAACGGCGTGGCGCGAACTATTACCATTGACCGGCTGGGCGGCCGGCGGTTTCGCCAGCCAGGTATGGTATAGCTATTGGGTTCTTGGCGCGGGTTACGGGATGGCTCACGGCCGGGGATGGGGCCGGCCGGCGGATACCGGCGCGCTGGCCGCTCTCCAAGCCGAAGAAATTCGCGAAGTGCGCGGCTGGTGCCGCATGGTTACTGCTGACGCGACGGTGGCCCTTCTTCTCGGCATCACGGCCACCATCGGATTCGTACTGGCCGGGGCGGCCGTCCTTCGCCCGCAACAACTCCTACCCGAGGGCGAGCAAACCGCATTGACCCTCTCTCGGATATTCTCAACCCATTGGGGTCGCTTGGGCGGAACGCTGTTTCTGGTATCCGGGTCGGCGGCGCTGATCAGTACGCTGGTGGGAATTATTTCCGGCTGGCCGCGATTGTTGGCGGACTGCGCGCGGATTGTCTACCCGCCCTTCGCCCGATTAAACAATAAGACGCAGTTCCGTTCGTTCCTGCTGTTGTTCGTGGTAACCAACCTCGCGGCGGTCATGTTCTTTGAGCCCGTGCGGCTGATCAAGCTCGGCGGGCAACTCGACGGTATCCTGCTGACCCCGATCCAGGCTCTCGCTCTGCTGGCCGGCTTTCGGTTCGTCCTGCCGCGTATGATAGGCCGGGCGGCATGGCAACACGTTCGCCCCGGCCGGCTCTTGACTCTCGGCCTGGTTTTGTCGGTCATCGTGTTCTCCGTTTTCTGTATCCTGTTCCTGCCCGGTAGCCTTCACGCCCTTCTCTGGCCGTCAAAGTAACCGACAGCCTCGGAAAAAATCTTGTTTCCCCCGACAACGACGCCGGCCCGCTCCCTCTCCACGACCCGCGGGCCAATATTTGATTTTTCCGACCACGGCAGATATCTATAGGGGGATTATTAAAAGGCTATTGGGCCATTAGACTATTAGGCTCTTACGCGGTTAATCCCGGCGTTCACCGGGACTGATGACCTGATGGCCTAAACCCGGTTTACCGGGCCAACCATGAGGAACGAATGATGGCATACGACGGTGAAACACCTTACCCGGCGATTCAGGAAACGGACCCGGCGGTCTATCGTATTCTGATGGCGGAAGAGGAGCGGCAGGCCAACTGCCTGGAGTTGATTGCCTCGGAAAATCATGTTTCCCGGGCGGTCCGCGAGGCGGTTGGCTCGATCATGACCAACAAATACGCCGAAGGCTACCCCGGTCGGCGATATTACGGCGGCTGCCAGCACATGGACGAGGTCGAGGATCTGGCCCGGGAACGGGCAAAACAGCTTTTCGGCTGCGACCATGTAAACGTGCAACCCCACAGCGGTAGTCAGGCGAACATGGCCGTGTACATGGCCGTCCTGGAACCGGGAGATACGATCTTGTCGCTCGACCTGGCCCATGGCGGGCACCTCAGCCACGGCATGAAGACCAATTTCACCGGACGGTTCTACAAGATCGTGCATTACGGCGTGGACCGCCGAACAGAAACCTTCGATATGGACCAAATCCGTCGGCTGGCCAAGGAATGTCGGCCGAAAATGATCGTCACCGGCGCCTCGGCATATCCGCGTACGATCGATTTCGAGGCGTTCGGCCGGATCGCCCGGGAGGTCGGTGCCTACCACATGGCCGATATCGCCCACATCGCCGGGATGGTGGCCGTCGGGCTGCACCCGTCGCCCGTGCCCCATGCGGATTTCGTGACCACCACGACGCACAAAACCCTGCGCGGTCCGCGGGCGGGAATGATTATGTGCAAGGCCGAGCACGCCAAGGCGGTGGACTCGCGCATATTCCCCGGCACACAGGGTGGCCCGCTGATGCACGTCATCGCGGGCAAGGCGGTAGCCTTCGGCGAGGCCCTGCGCCCCGAATTCAAGGGATACCAGCAGCGGATCATGCAAAATGCCTCCGCTCTGGCCAAAGCCCTGAGCGGGCACGGCTATCGCCTGGTGTCGGGCGGAACGGATAACCACCTCATGCTCGTCGATCTTCGCCCGGCCCATGCCGATGTCACCGGCGCCCAGGCGGAGAAATGGCTCGAGCAGGCCGGGATCATCGTCAATAAGAACATGATCCCCTTCGATGAGCGCAAACCGATGGAGACTTCGGGGTTGCGGATCGGCACGCCGGCCGTAACCACTCGCGGACTCGGGACCGGGGAAATCGCGGAGGTGGCCGAGATGATCCACGACGTGCTCGGCAGCCGGGGCGATGAAAGCGCGATCACGAAAGTACGGCAGCGTGTCCGCGCAATGTGCATGAAATTCCCCACGCCGCATTGATCGCCAGGCTTGCGTACCCTCTCCCCTTGGACGCCGTGGATGAACAGGTGTATCGACTCATGCGGCCGAACAGGTTCGTAACCCCCATTGATCGCTGTTTGCCACGGACAAGACCGGTTCGCCTTCGCCGATGGGTCATTTCGAGAACGATCTTGCTCTCGCTGATGGCGGGGCTGCCCATCATGGGAGGCTGCGCGGGCTCCGGAAAAGTCCAAATCCTACCCGTCGCTCGAAGGGATTTATCGCCACGGGAACCGTTGATTCAGTCCTTGCCGGTCCAGGAGGCATATTACTGGATAGACACCGAGGGCAAGCTGAAAATCGCCATGCAATACCAGGCGAGTTCGCTGCTCGGGCCGGTCTTCGATACCAAATGGGCCTTATCCATGATCCTGCCGGGTCCGCCGGCCGGTCCCGAAAGGCTGTACGATCTGCGTACAAGCGAAGTGTTATGGACTTTCTCGCAAGGGGGTAATCACCAGCGTTGCCGTTCCTTGCGGGGGGTGGCGGTCGTGGAAAATCCGCGTAATGGTCGGCTTCGAGGGCGATTCCAGATCACCGTACACCAGCAGGTTTTCACGATGCTGGGCGGTTGGCAGAACGCCGCTTGGCTGGTGACTTTGGGCGAATTCGAGGCGGTCCAAAACGCGACTCGCGGCCGAGAAATTCTGGAAAAAACGGAAATGGAGGATTTCGACCGCTCCCCGCCCCGTCCGCGAACACCCCCGGTCTCGCAACCCGCCGCCTCCCAACCGGCCGCTACAAATCAAGGGTAAACCAGATCGAACAAGGCTTCCGCCCCCTCGGCCTTGCTTTGCGAAACCGCGATCGGCAGTTCGCTCAGGTAGGACAAATCTTCACCGGCGTAACTGATCAGGCGGATCGTTTCATTCTGGCTCAGATCGATCGGCTCGCGGAGATAAGCTTTCTTCAACTTCCTTCCATCCTCGTCAAAAGCAATAATGATCGCGGGACGAAAAGAGGATTTGCGATTATGTCGCACCACCACGGCATAGCGTCCGTCGTTTATGCGCACCTTGGCTCCGATCGGGAAAGGCTGAATAAGGCCGATCAGTATTTTAACGACCACGGGATCGTAAAGGTCTTTCTGCGGTCCCGCGGACATCTCCCACAACACACGAACCGCGCTCTTTGCCTGGCGATAGCATCGACGGCTGGTTCCGGCGTCGTAGGCGTCGGCCACGCGAATGACCCGGCTGAAAACGTGCAGGCCATCGCTGGGTATGGCGGACGGATAACCGGTACCACAGCAGTTTTCATGATGGGTGCGAATGACCATCTTGCAGACGGCGTCCATCTGCTTGGGCACCATTTCCGCGCCCATCAAGGGATGCCGGCTGACCTGCTCCCGCTCGGAATCGTTCAACGGTCCCGGTTTGCTCAACAACGGCTCGAGGGCATACATACCCAGATCGTGCAGCAGGCAACCCATCGCCAGCGGGTTCAGGTTCATGCCAAAGCGGACGGCCAGATCGCGGGCCCAGGTGGCTTTTTTGCGCTCGCGATACACATATTCGCGAATGGTACTACCAATCAGCAGACCGAGATAAAAAACATTGGCCGCATGTTCCTGGAGATAATCGTTTCCATCGGCCAGATGCATGAGCATGGCCGAGGCTACGGGATTTTGCTGGATATAGACCATGACCTCGTGGACGGCGGCTTGCAGGGCGATAAGATCCGGACCTTCAAGGGCCGTTTGTGCCCCCAGCTTCGCCCGGACGGTCTGCATCATGCGGGCCATGCGGCGATTGACGGTGGCCGCCACCTCCTGATCGCGGGAGTCATCCTGAAATTCCACCCACTCATCCAACAGAGGATCCCCCACCCGCACGGTGACCTGGGGGAACCGCCGGCGCAGGCTATCGATCTCCCAGTCCTCGATGGTCTTTCCCGCCGCGAGGACAAGCTGGGAGTTATGATAGATCGCCTGGGCCAGGCGCATGCCCGGCTCCAGTTCATCAACGGTTAAGGTTATGGGCATAGTGCTCCCGAATTTGCGCTTCTAATAAATCAGTAAGAACCCGTTTCATGATCGGCCGATCCCCGCAAACGCTTGATATAGAAACACCTAGCATCAGCGAAGGGGAAACACGCGGGTCGCGGATGACCGATAATGTCCGCCGGCGGGCTCAGGGCTTACGGGGCGGCGCCGGCGGCTCGGAGACCGAGGGGAATTCGATGATCGTCACGTCACGCACGGACTGCGGATCGTAGCGATGCTCAACCACCGCCTCATAATAAAGCGGGTTGGCTTTATTGTGGGTCAGTTCGACGATGCGGCCGATGACCATGGCCATGGGGAAACGGTAATCATCGGCGTCCGTGGTCACCATATCACCCACGGCGATCAGTTTCGCATCCACGTCCTCGCGGGGGATATCCGGAATCAACATGCGGCCGCGACCGGCGCCTTTGAGAAAGAAAACCTGCCGATTATCGGCCTTCCTGGCTTCGGACGGCGGCGCGTCCGGTCGAACAATGCGGATACGCATGGTCCTGTTAGCGAAAGCATCGCTCAACAGCACCACGCGCGAGGTATAGCGATTGGCCTGCTCCACCCAGCCGATCAGACATTCACGAGCCAGGACTTGTGCGTGTTCGCGAACGTCATGCTCGCTGCCGACATTAATCTGCAAACGAGTGGCGACCCAATCTCCTTCCTTGATCCCCCGATTCGTCCCGCGGGCCACCCGGAAAGCCTGGCGCCAGGCATCCGCCTCCGGGGCGATCACCCGGGCGGGGATCGGCCGGCCCTGCCGGGGAAACCCGGGGGTCTTGCGTAAGACGACCAGCGATTCGTTGATTTCCCGAAGTTGGTCCAACTCCTGGCGTTGGGTAATCAACTGATTGAGGAGGGCTTTGTTCTCATTGATAAGCCGTTCATGCTGGGATGCGGGGATGGGCTTGTCCGCCAGGCCTTCGGTTCGACTGATGACATGATGGGTCGTTTCGTTCACCCCGTACTGGGCCAGGGCTATCAATTGGGTCATTCCGCGAGCCGGGCGAAACAGATCGAATGGCAGCAGCAGAACCACCGCCGATATCCCCATGAGAACGGCGAAAAACGCCTGCCTGGATGGACGTCGGAATCGGTAATGGTACATGGCCGCCCTACCCCCGCGGATTCACCCTGCCTCGCGGATACCGGTTCACATGTCATCCTGATCGGATTCCATGGTTTCCTTCCACTCGTTCAGATGCTCGAGGAAGATACTGGTCCCCCGGGCCACGCAGGTCAGGGGATCCTCGGCGATACGCACGGGCAAGCCGGTGCTCTGACTGAGCACCCGGTCCAACCCGCGCAAAAGGGCCCCGCCGCCGGCCATGGCGATCCCATCCTCCACGAGATCGGCGGCAAGCTCCGGCTCGGCCTTCTCCAACGTACGAACCACGCTCTCGACAATCAGCCCCACCGGTTCCTTGAGGGCTTCGCGGATTTCCTCGCTGTTAATCACCGCCTTGCGGGGCAGGCCGCTGATGGTGTCCCGCCCGCGAACCTCCAACGTCTTTTCTTCTTCCAGCTCGGCGGCGGAGCCGATCTCGATCTTGATTCGTTCGGCCATCTGGGGACCGATCATCAGATTATATGTCCGTTTCATGTAATTCATGACGGCTTCGTCCATGTCATCGCCGGCGACCCGGATGGATTCGCAGACACTGATATCCGCCAACGAAAGAATCGCCACTTCCGTGGTGCCGCCACCGATGTCGATAATCATTGAGGCCCGCGGCTCGGCCACCGGCAGCCCCGCCCCGATGGCCGCCGCCAGCGGCTCGGGAACCAAGTAGACCCGGCGGGCGCCGGCCCGTTCGGCCGAATTATAGACCGCCCTTTTTTCCACGGCGGTGATCCCCGAGGGAACGGCAATCACCACCCGGGGCATGACGAAAGACCGTCGGCCATGTACCTTGCGGATAAAGTAACCCAGCATGGCCTCGGTGATATCGAAATCGGCGATAACGCCGTCCATCAACGGACGAATGGCCGTTATCGTGCCCGGTGTCTTGCCGATCATTTCCTTGGCGACCAGACCGACCGCGTTGCCGTTCTTAAGCACGCGGTTGGTTCCTTTCTTGACGGCCACCACCGACGGCTCATTGAGAACCACCCCCTGGCCGCGAACGCACACCAGAGTGTTGCAGGTTCCCAGATCAATGCCCATGTCCAGGCTGAACAGACCGAGTAGGGAACTGAGTATCACGGAACCACCCTTCCGCCCGAAAAGGAAACCTTAAACCAGCACAGGCCCTATCCCCACGCCTTCATCCGAGATGATCCGGACATACGCTGGGCGGGCGAGCATTGTACCACGTGGAAAACGAATACGCGAGAGGTCATCGGGGGGGTATTTTACATGTTCGCGGCCCCGCCAAAACGAAGGGGACTAGGTACCGCGAAGCGGCGTCCCGGCCGATGTGGAACCGAACCCGATGCACCAACCGCTTACGCCCCGCCCGAAGGCAGCAAAGTCCCGAATAACTGGAGCGACCGTACCACCAGGAAAACAATCCCGAACAGCAGCATGGCGGCGGCCACGATCAGCATCACCGTATAGAGATCATTCTGTGCGGCGATTCGCGGGCCTGTTTCGTTGGGGGGTGCCATTGTATATATCTCCCATGCGGTGGCGATTCGTGGTCGTCCTCGATCCGTCAGTTCTGGGCGTTAAAGCTCGACAAATCGATGATTTTGTCGCCCACGCGTATCCGCTTGTCGCCCTCCAGCTTGATCTGGCCAACGGATTCGGTCGGGGTCACCTTGGAGGTGATGGTCAAATCACAGATATACTGCCCTTCCCGCAAGGCCACCATGACCATGCCTTCCTTGACGCCGGAGGCACTGCCTACATCAAGGCTGGCCATGTTGGCGTTCAGGTCGACCGCCGTCACCGTCCCATGAATCGGGGCGGCCGCGACGGCCGACACTCCCAAGGCGTCGGGTGTCGGAGGCGAGGTCAGGGGCGCAAGGCCGGGCCCCAGGTTCATCTGCTGGCGTATCTGGGCGTTTTCCGCCCGGTAGTTATGGGCAATCTCTTCCTGTTCATGCAGCTTCTGCTTGACAATGACCAACTCGGCCTGTAACTGCATGTTCTTCTGAACCAGCTCCGTATTGCGCAATTGCAGATCACGCTCGCTGGCCAAGGCCTTTTCTTTCGTTTCCGCCAATGCCTTATTGACCTCTTCCTTCACTTGCAACTGCCCGCTGAGCAGGCTCGTCGAGCTTTCCAGGCTGTCCCGGCTGCGTCGCAACTGGTCGCGCTCCTGGACCAGCTTGTCGATCTGCAGCAGCCCTTCCTCGATGCGAGTACGCAACTGGTTGGCCTCGTCCTCCCGGCGAGCAAGCAGCGAGTTGTAATACTCCTGTTGCGAGGCGGCGACGGCCTGGGCACTCATGGCCTTGGCCATGTTGACTTCCGCCGCATCCTTGTTCTGCGTGGCCAACTTCTGCCAATCGTAGGTACGGGCCGCGAACTGAATGGCCATCGGCGTGAAGATGAAAGAGAATAGACAAACCAGGATGACAAAAATCTTGGTTACCGTCGTCACTTTCTGCTCCTGTGTTTGTGTCGTGAATTTCACCCCGCCCCAAGGCCATCGGCCGGGTAGGAGGAGGGTTCGAGTTTTTCATCACGCGGCTTCCAGCCCGCTCACTGGAAAACCACGACTTCCGGTGCAAATCGCCGTCCTGAAAGCCAGGTATGACCCGTGAAAGCCCTCAGACGGCAGGCCGGCCCAACCGGCCGGGGGAGTCGCTAACTCCTGTTCAGGCAGCGCCTGGGAACAAAACTATATCCGCCCCGGCAAGGTTTGCAAGCCTTCTTCAGACCTCCCGGTCATGATTATTTTATTTTTCAAAAACCGGTCCGACTTTCGTCTCCCTGAGCATGGGCTTGGTCAATTTCATTACGATGCCCACCTGACTTCCCTTAACCCAGGCAAAACCGCTTGGCCTCCCTCCTCGGCATGAGGAAACGGCCATATCCCCTGGAACTCCATACCATGCATAAATCGCCAATCCTGAGTTCACTATTAGTAAATATATTTCTTAATTGCTTACCATATAGTCATTCATGAGTCTCTTCCAGCGGTAGGACATCCATGTCCGCCGGACGACAATAGGCAATAAAGAATCCATCCCCTCCTGCAAGGCCACCGGATAGCGCATGGTTCGGTCGACGACCAGGCCTCATGATCCCCATACGGTCTGCAATCGAGCCGACCTTGCGTCTTTGGTCTTAAATTTTTGCCGAAAGGTTCGACGGTCCGCGGCCGGGCTATTAAGATGTGGGCCGAATGGGTTCGTTATGCGAGCGGAAAATGATATTCAAGGGAGTGGTTCATGCACAACCAAGTGAAACGATGGGCCGGCGCGGTGGGGTACTTTACCGGTCTGCTGTTGGTGGCCGGCGGTGTCATCCATGCCCAGCCGGTCAAGCAGGAAGAACTTGGCACTCAGTTGGCCCGGGAAGGTATCCGGCTGGTTTGGCAAATCACGCTGCCCGTGAGTCATTCCGTATCCATTCGCTCCTTCCACCTGATCGAGGAGAATCTCTACGCCTTGGCCAGCGACGGCAAGGTGCATTGCGTGCGGGCGGATATCGGCCGATACCTCTGGGT
>CAZXSA010000031.1:0-27747 GCA_964642815.1 uncultured Planctomycetales bacterium
CAGCACGATCTGTATCACTACCGTTACGACCCGGCCACCGGGCGGATGGTGGTGATCAACCGCGATTTCGCCAGGATCAAGAAGCAATTGCTCTTTTCATTGGATAACCAGACCCGGCCTTACCTGTACGTGGTCGATGGTAATTACGCCAATCGCGGGGAGTTGTACCTGGCTCACAAGCACAACGGCGTGGATTTGCAGATCAGCTACGCCACCGAGACGCTCAAGCGGCTGCAGCGCATCTGGGGCCGCCCGGTCCACCTGCAGGCCCGCATCAACGAGGAAATGGTCCTGTTCACCTGCGACAACCAGCAATCCCGTCAGCAGACCATCACCGACGAGCAGCCCAAACCGGCCCATGCGTTGTAAACCTTTATATCTGCTGTATCAGCCCGGCGATTCGGGAGAATTCGAATCCGCTCCTTTTTCCTTCCCGTTAGTCGCCCAGCGGGTAATCACGGCATCGCAGGCCTGAACGGCGGCTTTCTCCAAGGCGAATTTGGCGGCCATGTCCTCCACCAGATCAACGTGCGAATCCACACCTCGGTCGGTCACGAGGACGCCGTGGCCGGGAAGCCGAATCAAACGCAATTCCACGCGGGCCCGGCAACTGATCAGGCCGTGAATCTGAGCGGCAAACGCGCTGGTCCCTTCACCCTCCAGAAGATAATCGACCGCCTGGTCCCGATATTTGCCGTTTTCCAGCAAGGCATCCTTCCAGCCTTTCTGGGGGTTCTTGGGCATGATGACCTTGGCGCCGAGGCTCTGCAACCTGTGCGAGACGGCCATCATCGCCGCCGGGTCAACCAGCGGGCGCGAGATGTGCCGCTCGTCGATATCCAGCAGGATCGTCTTGTCCTTAAGCGGTGCGGCCAGTTCCATCAGGCGGGCCAGATAGGCCTCCTCCTGGGCGTTCAACAGCGGACGCTGAAGGTCGGCGATCCTGTGGGTCATCTCCGGCATGATCTTCTCGATCAAGGCCTCGATTCCGTGATCCAGCGGGGCCTTGACCGAGACCAGATGTTGTACCGTGGTTTCAACGTCCACGATTTTGACCACCAGGAAGTACGAGGCGCCGATCTTGCTCGCCCGCCCGACCACCACATACTGGGCCCCGACGAACTTGCCCAGTTGGGCGGCCGTCGCGTTGTCCACGAGCCCGGCCAGGTTCATGGCGTGCTCGTCGGCCACCTTCTTAAGCTGGTCACGGTTGACGATCTTAACCTTGTTCATCCCGTCCAACATGACGTTGATCTGATCGGTCAGGGCTCCGGCCTCCACATCCACACCCTTGGTCACGTCGATGTCGAAGACAGCCACGGTGATTTCCCGAGGTTCGTTCTTTTTTGTATCGTCGCTTGGCGCGGATGCCGGGGCGGCGGCAGGCTGCTGGGCGAATGCCAACGAAGCGCATAGACCCCAAGCGGCCGCGAAAAGGACTCTGTTCGTCATTGTCATTGTCGCTTTCATGATCATTTCTCCTTAGCAAGTTCCTTAAGAGGTACCCCGTTTTGCGATAGGGCGAGCATGAGGCGAATTTGTTCCGCCGTGTCCGGCCCCAACGTATCGTCCTTGAGCCAGATCACTCCTGATGGCTCGCTCCGTGGTTTACTATTTTGCCGCGACAACCACAACCACTGTTCCAGCAGCGGATCGTCGCCGAGGATCAACAGCGGATGACTCTCGTCGAACGCGGCCTCCCGCGTTTTCAGCGTTTGCAGCAGTGCGTAGGGGGGGGCATCCGGCCCGCGTACATCAATGACGGCCAGATCATGCCCCATGACGGGCGTTCCGTGTTTTATCGCGGCGGTCAATACCGGCCGTTCCTTAGCTGTTTTATCGTCGTCAACATCAAGCTGCCGGGGATGCAGCAACGATATCCGACGAAGGGTGATCGGTTCGCATTTTGGATCCGCCGTTGCCCGGATGACGGCTTCCAGAAGGTTGTCGGCCACATCGTTTCGCCCAAGCTGCCGCAGCCAGGGCAGATAGCTGAGTATGATCCTGTGTTCCGTCTGAAGTGGCCCGACCTGCTCGACCATCGGCAGATCGTCAAACCGCACCCACGCCCGGCGGTTCGTAAGCCCCGGCCATGCTTCGTTGCATCGAGTAAAGCGAGGGGGCTTGTGCCACTGTTGCGTTTGAAGAGGGCCAAGCGGGCCATCCATATTTGCGGGCGTGAGCGTGATGTTGGCCCGTTGCGCGGTCCCGAACCAGGCGGCCTCCAGAACCAAGACATTAAGATTGGCCTCGTCGGCCAACTTGAACACGTCGGCCGGCTCATCGCCTGCTGCCTTTTGACCAAGGACGAGCAACTCACTCTCCTCGGATTTGACGGGTCTTTTTCGCCGATGCAATTGTCGCCGATCCGTTGGGTGAAGTTGCGTGTCGGTAGCTTCCGCCCATTGCCGGAACCATGCCGGCGGGTCGATCGTATGGATCAAAACGGGGTTTCGCTCCCACCGGATCGTCGGCCCGGGATAGGCCACGACCTGGCCGATTTCGCGGTGTTCTTCATCAACGGGTGTGACCGAGAACACGACCGGCCGCTCGACTTCGGGAACCTGGATTGTGCTTGCGCTCTCCAGCACGGCGGTCGGCTCGGTCCAGCACCGCTCGAACGTACGCAGGACCACTCGTGGCGGATGCTGTTTGGCCATGATCGAGACCGTGGCGGCGCGACCCCCGCGGGTGAATGTGATCGGCACATCGTCGGCCTCGGCCGCCAGCAGCCCCCCGATCATGCCGGCTGTTATGAACCACCCCGCGAACATGATTTCACCCCTTTACCGCTTCGGACAGCAGGCGGGCGGCTGCCCCGACGTTAAAACGTTGCCCGCCGAGGGCGATGAGACCGAGCTCCGTTGGCTCGGTCCCCACCAGCCGTTCGCCCGCCAGGCTGGCCCAACCCGGCTCGCCACTGGCCCCGTCACTAAGACTGATCGCATAACGCATTTCAATCCGTCCATTGTGGACGGCGGGAATAAGATGCACGCGTACGGCCGGCTGGCCGGCACCCGCTGGGGGGAAATCCAGCGCCGCCTGTTCACCCTCGCGACAGATGATGACATAGCTCCGTGGTGCGGTGTCCGGCCTGCCCGCTGGTTTAACCTCAAGAAAAATGGTCACGGGTTTGCCGGCAGGCGTCTTATCGTCGATGGCCGCGAATTGGATACGCTGTTCATCGGCGGCGTACCATTTCAGCGGGCCGCCGACGGATTCATGCAGGGCGAACGCGCCGGCCGCCTGCCGGACCGCTTCCGCCGAGATGTTCACGGGCAGGTCGTATCGGCCGTTGGTCGCCGTGGCCGTTCGATCCGGGCGGGCCAGCCAGAACCCGCCCATCACCAGTAACCCGCCGATCATGGCGGCCGTCGCCAAGCCGACCAACTGTCCGGTATGCGCCAAACGTGTAGGCCTGCAGGTCGGCCCGATAGTCTTGAAGCTTATCGGATGCGTCGTGGTTGAGCGTTGATATCCTGCTTCGTGTGCCGAGCTTTCGTCCGACGCTAACCTGCCGATAGCTTGTCGGGTTTCAGTGGTATCTACCGGCGGAAGCAATTGCTCCGGCTTGATTCGCACCGTATCCGGAGGTTGCCGAGTCCGCCAACCCGCCCAGGCCTGTCGCAAGCGCAGCATGGCCTTGAGTTGCTCGCGGGCCTCGGCGTCATCCATTATTTCGGCGAGCAATGAATTGGCCTGGTCCCTGTCCAATTCGCCGTCCGCCAGTTCCGACATTTGTCGTTCAAGGTCTTCGTTCATGGTTGCGACCTCCCGTCCGCCTGCCCGGCAAGCCGTTGCAGGAGGATTTTCTTGGCTCGAAACACTCGGGATGCGATGGTTCCCCGTGGCTGACCTTCGATGACCGCCGCCTCGTCGTAGCTGTAGCCGTCGAGCTGGGTGAGCATGAAGGCCGACCGGCACTCGTCTGGTAATTCCTCGAGCACGGCCTGGGCTATGGTGAATTGCTCGCGTTGTTGAACGGTCTCGGCCGGTCCGTCTCCCAGATGAGATATCAAGCCGTGGATGCCGTCACCGACCTCGGCGTGGAAGAGTCCCTGCCGCTTGTTGTCGCGAAGGATGTCGATCGCGCAGTTGACCGTTATCCGATGCAGCTAGGTGACCAGCGATGACCGCCCATCGAATTGCTTCAGGTTCCCCAGGGCCTTCACGCAGGCATTCTGCACCGCCTCCCCGGCCGCCTCCGGGCATCCCACCACCCGCAACGCCACGCGATACATGCGGGGAAGATGTCGATTTAACACATTGGTTTGTGTTTCGCTCATGAAGCTTCCGTGTTTCCATTTGTTAGACGGTTACAATGCCATTTGTTTTGTGCTGTTTTCATGTTTACTAACTATTTCGTCTCCGCGGCTCGCGGCTTCTCCTTTATTTCAGTCTTGAGGACCGGTAATTGATCGATCGGCGGCATCTCCACGCGGTACGCCTTGCCGTTACAGATGAAAATGATCCCGTATCGTTCTGAGACACACAATTGAACTAAAGCTGGTCGTGGCAAATCGTTCGGGTAAGCGTCGATCACGATGCGGGTATCCCGGGTCGAAGGATCGACGGCAATCCATGCCGGCGATCCCGGAGCATCATAGCGGGCCAGAAGATGTAGTCGGCTTTGGAACATGATTGCCGATTCGAAAAATCCGGAAGCACTGAAGGGGGCTTGTATTGGTCGCTTACCCCAGTCCAGCAGTTTGTTGGCGGGGTGATCGGGATGATTCGACACCATTAGGATTGATTCCTGGCTTTCGAAATCAATTCTGCCGTCCGGCACAATGAAGCTCTTGTTCACATAAATCGGCCTAGCGCATGACCAGTTAGCCTTGGCCCCACGGACTTTCTTTCCTTCGATGTCAAAGATTAGTGGTACCGGTGTCCCCTCCGTCCGGACCATGACCCAGGGACCGGTGGGTTCCATTTCCTTGGGAACACGCATTGCCCAACATGGGGCACTTGCCGCATCCAAGTCCGTCTGGCCCAACTTCTCCCGTGCCTCATAGATTCGCTCAAACCGCCTAACGGGGGGAGTATTTCCGTCCCCCTCAACCTTGAGCAGCATAGCCCATGTGCGGACCGGATCAGGTGCTTTTCGCAGGCAGCCAAAGAAGAAGGCCTCGCCCGGACCAAAGCACACCAGCCGACCGGCGGATACCGCACCGTCCTGGATCACCTCATGCTCGTCGAAGCGGGCGACCTCGCCGTAATCCGGATCCACGACGGCAATCGCATCTCTGGGCCGACTTGTCTGTATCCACAAGTACTTACCGTCCCAGTTATGATCCAGCTGCAAGGTAAGGTAAGGAGGGAGTCTGACCGGCGCAATTTGGATCAGTTCGTTGTTCTCCCCCAGACGGTAAAGCCCATTACTCAGAACAATCACTTCAAGCCCCGGCCGACAGGTCAGCCAAGACCAAACTCGCGGGGTCCGGTCAATACGCGTACCGTCCGGATGAATGAGCTTCCATTGGTCGCTGATTGGTACGAGTCGCACCGGTGGACCGTCGTCCTGTTTGGCCGTTGTAGTAGTGCCTTCGTTTGCCTGAGATCTTCTCGCCTTCGCTTCCATATAGCGCATCTTCTCGTGAGCCAAGGATTTGGCTTCCGTGGCCAGGGCCGCATCGAGACCTTCGTCGGCAATGTACCGCTCAATCTCCTTGATCGCCTTCTCGAAGTGCATCTGGTCGATCGCACCGTCAGCCAATTTGCAGAGGTGTGCCACTTGCCGCAGGCGCAGAGTTGGGATTTCTTCAAGCCGCTTAATGAATCGCTTATAGGAACTGATTGCCGGTTCACCTACAGGAGTACTAGAAGCGTATTTTAAAAGATCCTGATTGCTCACCTCAAGCCTCTCGACCAGTATGAGCAGCTTGTGCCTTCTATCGTGGCACTGCTCGATCGGCAATTCGTCTTCAACCCAATTTTCACACCAGGCGAGCTGTCTCACGACGTACGATCGATCCCTTTGACTGAGGCCCGAGGTAACTTCAGAATTGTTTAGCAAGGTAAGGCAGTCGTCTCCAAAAGGCACCAGAATACGTCGGTACTCCTGCCGGAGTTGATCATATTTCGGATCCCACCGAAATTCGCTGATCCCGAACATGCCCCGGAAATAAGGCATCTGGCCGAGGAATTCCCGGCTTAGGTGTCCTAACCGCAGAAGGGAAGAGGCATGACGTAACGCGATTGCTCCGTAACGGAGTCGCCCTGCAGGATCATAGGAAGGCCAAGTCGTTACATGCTTTCCTCCCGAGCGGGCCAGAAGAGCATAGCCCTCGAACAGTCTGAAGTGGGCCTTTTCGTTGTCCGGTTCCAGTAGGAGCGCCGATTCGTAAAGCGGTATGGCTTCGTCCCATTCCGCCAGCGACCTGAATACCTCTGCACGATCAAGCAATATGGTACTTTCAAGCTTCTTGGGTAAAGTCGGACTCTCTCCAGTGATGGCCTTGGGCAAGAGCTCTCCGATGACCTCCTGCAATGCGTCGACCAGTTGTTTCTCAAGGATACCTGTCCGTACCGATCGGGCGGACGTATGCGGGCCATGCCGCATCTCAACGGCGAACTCAAAAGTCACGTCATGGTCAGTTCGTTTGCTCTGGTATGTGCCGATGAGATAAAACGGCAACACGCGTGCGAGGGTCTCGCCACCAATCGCCACTTCCCGAGAAAGGGCATCGGCTTCTGACAATTCTACCACAACCGAGCCGGGTGTCCCAATCAGTAACTCCTCCACAAGGTGGGCGAGTCCCGAACGGTAACCGGCATAATCGGGCATCACGTCCTGGCACTCAAAGGCCGGCACTGCAAAGACCATGAGGTCCGGCCTTTCGGTCAGCGTACGAGCCTGTAGCACTGCTTGCTCAAGCGTCGAAATGGTTGTTTGGGCCTTATCCGGATGCCATAGTTGTGTAGTCGAAACCAGGCGCAAACCACGTTTCGTATCCGCGACGGCCAGTTCGACCGCTTTCACTGCTGTCTGTTCCTTTTCTTCGCTCTTGCTCTTCCGCTCGCGCAGAAAGACCAGCAGATCGGCCTTGAGCATTTTGCCGAGTTCGATACGCGACTTGACCCCATCGGCCGCGAAGGCGGTGCTCAATACCTGCTCGGTGACCAATTTTTCAAAATCCGTGCGATTGACCAGGGTGATCCCCTCCTGGCCGGCAAGTTTGGTCTCCAGGAGGTCGGCCGCCTGCTGCGTCGATTCCACCCCCGGTGTCGGCAACACCGCGCAGACCGTCACCGCCCCCATCAAAGGTGCGGCTGGCACACATACAACCGATAACAGCAGCCACGTCCATCGAAAACGCACGAATGATAGCATACCCATCGCGTTACACCCCAAAACCCATCAGCTCGACACAATCCGCACCCGCGACGCCACGCGATACATGCGGGGAGGATGGTCATTCAATTGTTCGGCCTTCCGGTTACCCATGATATTATCCTATTCCATACTGTTAGACGCTGACGCGGCCGATTGTATCTTGATATCCCGTCGTATTTCTCACTTTCAGTTGCCCATCGGGCGCGGTCCATATTCAGAATAAGCCGCGGGGAATGAGCAATATCAGCACGCCATTTGCAGTTGCCGAACACGTGTTGTTTGTTTTCACTCCTCCCTGGCGACACTTCAATCCGCTGGTTTTGTCGAAGGGGCGGATTCCGCTTGAGTCGTCGAAGCCGAAGCGCCTTTTATACGGACCTCCACCTCCAGCGACGGCCATGTTTCCACCGGTGGCAACTCCAGACGATTCGGCTTGTTATGTACCAGCAGGACCAGCCCGAAACGATTCGATCGACACAATTTCTGCGTATGATTGCAGCACACCCATTCATCCGGAAAAACGTCCACCACCAGAAATGTTCGCCAATTCTCCAGATCGACGGCCACCCAACCCGGTGCTTTCTTATTGTGCTTGCAGCCGCCGGAGATCAGGTGCAAACGGTTATCGTGAACCAACGCCGTTTCATAATAGGTGCCGCCCAGGCAGCATTTGACCGGCGATTCCCGCTCACCGAAATCGATCAACCATTCGGGGCTGTCATGCGGCTGCCGCGCCCGATGTAGCCGCGAGCTTTCCTTGTACTGGCCGATATGTCCGTGGGCGATATACAACCAGCCGTCATGCCACGCGGCGGTGGGCATGGAAGGCCACCTGTGTACGCTTACTCGTGCTTCCAGTCGCGATAAGTCCAGGATGAGCGGACGACGCATTGCCCGACCCACGACCACCCAGGGCCCGCCGTCAGTGTCCACGGCCGGCATAGTCATCGCCCACAGCGGCACAAAAGCCGCATTTGGACAACAGCCCTTTTCCTCATCCGTCTCATATTCCTGGTCGCGAGCCTCGTAAATCTTTTTCGCCCGCTTGGTGGTGACCTTCTCCTCCGTTCGCTGCACCTCAAGGATGGTCGCCACCGTACACTTGAGCTTCTTTTCGCGTTCGATATGCCCTACGAAACAGGCCCGGCCGGGACCGATGGTCGCCAGTTGGCAGCCCTTGACGGTGAACGGATGGCCGAGATCTATTTCGTCGAAATGAAGTAATTTGCCATCGTTCAGGTCCAGCACCGCGATCGTTGTTTGCGTCAGGGCCCAGACATATCGGCCGTCCCAATGCACCCTCCAGGTTGAGTCGGAAAGGAGCTTTGCCAGATTGTCGCTGTCTTTTCGTAAAACGAATACCCCCGCGTTCGTCGCGACGACTTCCATGTCCGGACCGCAGCAGCACCAATCGTGAAACGAACTCGGAGCGGCCAGCGTTTCCCCGTCCACATCGACCACCTTAAGCACCTTGGCCAGCGGTGTGATCCGCGGAAGCATGACTTTTCCTACCTTCGCGAAATCGCCCCGCTGCCCGCGGACCCATTTTAGATGATCCCTTGCGAGTTGCTCGAGTTGGTCCGCTATCGGCTCGTCCCACGAGGCCTCTGCCGTCAATCGATTCAGTTCGTCCAGCGCCTGGCTCAGCGTTTCCGGATCCTTGATTTGCCGGATGATCCGCGCGGCTTGGGCAATCCGTTGCCCGCCCTTCGCGTCTGAACCCGCCAATCGATCGAGAAACGCCGCGTAATGCGTCTCCACGCCCTTGTTCTGGCCGAGTTTCATCGTCGCTTCCAAGGCCAGGGACAACCCTTCCGGTCGATCGCTCACGATTTCAAGCAATTTCTGAACAGCCTCAAGGGCCTGCTCGGGAAACACGTCGCCATACGAATACGCCCACGTGGAAACAAAATAGGCCAGGTTGCGAAATTGCCGATCCGTCAATCGCTCGCGACGCTCATTGTCGGCCAGCAAGTCCAGCACCAATTCCGTCTGCCGACGACAAACCCGCTGGTACGCCGGCATGATTTTCTGCGGATCGTCCTCGGAGGAGGAGAGATATTCCTTGAGATGGCCATAGGCCCTGAATCGTGTTAGCACGCTGCATAATCCATCGCTGACCTGCCCCTCATGTAACAGGACCGCCAGGTAAGGGTATGCCCGCTCGGCGTAACGAATACGCATTTTCCATTTGTAACCCGCCGGCTCGTTGGGATAATCGCCGGGCGATGCCATCCGATCCGTATACCACTCGAACAGACGCAGGTTAGCGGTGTCATGCGTGGGATCTAACAGCAGGGCCGACTGATAAAGCGGAACCGCATCCGCCCATGCCCCGATCCGCCGAAAGGCATCCCCCCGCAGGGCCAGCAGATCGGGTTCTGGCCGCTCCATGGGCATGGAGGGCTTTCTGTCCAGCACCAAGGCCGCCAGTTCACTAACGGTATCCTGTAACGCTTGGGCGATCTGATCCTGATCCAGCTCGGCCGTCGTTACCTTGCGGAGAACCTCGGTCCCTCGCCGCAAATCGATGGTGAACCGCACGTGTTCGTGCTCGTCGGTGGCGGCGCTCCGTGCGGCAATCCGTAGATAGCAGGGCAGATTCCGCTGCAAGGGAACGGCCGACAAGGCCTGTTCCCGGGCCAGGGCTTCGGCCTCGGCCAGTTCGACCACCACCACGCCCGGCATCCCAAGGAGATATTCCTCCACCAGCCGCGTATAGCCGCGATACCCATTGTCCTTCACCGTATCCAAATCTCCGGTTTCCACGGGAGTCACGGCGAATATCCGCAAATCGTCCCGCTCCAACAGGCTTTGCCCCTCCATGATCGCCGTCTTGAACTCCTCGGCGATAGCTCCGACCCGGTGCGGTTTCCACTCGGCCACATGCGTGGCCACGCGCAGGCCCTGGCGGGTCTCGGCGATGGCCAACTCGATCATCTGGTTCTTCTGACCTTTGCGCTCGTATAGAAACACGAGCAGGTCCGCCTTGAGCATTCGGCCAAGTTCGACGCGTTGTTTAACGCCTTCAGCCTTGAAGGCGGATATCAGAATCCGCTCGGTGATGAGTTCCTCCATATGATCGCGATTCAGCAGGGTGATCCCCTCCGTATCGGCCAATTCCGACTCCAGCACGTCGGCCATCTCCACGCTTGCTTCTCCACCCGGTGTCGGCAGCACCGCGCAGACAAACGATCTTTCCTCGGACAAGACAACCGAAGGCACGAAAAGCATGGCGAAGAGAAAGGCCGAAGGCAAAAACAAACGAACCGACGAGTAACTTTTGAAATGAATACGAATGCGATGTTTGGGGCGAGTAGGTAAAAAAACCCCATGCAGTGAATTTCGGACGGCTAACCCCGTATGCATGGCTAACTCCAGATGCAAACCCCTTATCGTCTCACCAAGGATAAACATCATCCTGGCGACAACCAGCGGACCTTCTCATTCTGTTAGACGAAATACACGAAGTTGATTTCACGGCCTTTTAACAAGGTTTTCATCCCTGCAAAACCGGTTACAAACCGGGGCATTGGCCACAGGCTCCAAACAAGACGCAGAAACGCACGCAAGAGACTGAAACGCAAGTAGTTATATCACGCCAGCCGCGTGCTTCTCCGCCGCAATCGGCTCATGCGGGGAATTTCCAGGCCATTATGGTCATCCGTGGCTGACCACCGCCACTCGGCCGAGGAGTTCGTCCAGCTTTTTCGCCTTGCGGTGAACGAGCAGGATGTTGGGCAGTTCGTGTTCGGTTGCGTCGTCCCCGAAATAGAAGACCAGCTTGCCGCTGCCCAGGATGGCGTACTCGACGATGTCGTCGATGACCAGTTTGAAGCGGGCCTGGGCCGTCGGGTGCCGCTCCTGTTCCTGCATGAACCCCTTGTGGATGATGATCTCGTTATGCTCGACCTTCCAGTAATTGAACCGGGTGATGACCCAGGCGATGGCGAAGTTGAACCAGAGGACCAGGCAAAGCATGAAATAAAACGCGGAGTTGGCGAAGACCCGCACGCTCAGGGCCTTGCCGATATACCGCCATACGCTTCCTCCCTCGCTCAACAAAGAGATGGCCAAAACCAGGGTGACGATCAACAGCACGACAATCAGAAACCCGCGCAGGCTCAGGTCATAGAGCAATACGGCCAGATTGATCGCCAGCACCAGAAGAAAAATCAGGCCCCACAGATGCACGATGGTGAATGCGTTACCCTGCGGATAATCGTAAAAACGCATGACCACCCCGCAAATCAGGGACATGAAAAACGTGGGGATCAGCAGCACGATTTTCGGCCAGGATCGGAGATAGACCGGGCTCTCGGCGCCGGCCGTCTTTAATCCCGCCGGAGCCGAACTGTTGGACAAATTGTTGGCCATGTTTTGTGAATTGCTCATAAATGGTTTCTCCCTAAGCCGGATATTTCACCACGGAGAGCACGGAGATCACAGAGTAAAGATGGAATAGGGGGGAAGGCGAGGTGCGTCTCGGATTGAATATGCATACCCTGTCGAAACATTCGCACACCTCGTTCTCCAATAACTTCTTTATGCTCCGTGACCTTTGTGACCTCCGTGGTAAACCAAGGAATAATCTGGGCGCATGCCTGAAAAGCATCATAAGGGATGGGGAAAGATCGTTCCAGATATCCGGGCGCGTGCGAAACCGGGGGGTGACAAGCCGGCTCATCGTAACCGGCCAACAGGGTCGGCCTCGGTCAGTCGTTAAAGCACTGATCGTAGAACTCGACGTATTTGTCCTTGTCCGCCCCGGCGCGGCACTTCATGGCCGCCCGCGGGTGCTGATTGAGCTGCCCGGAGATGTTGTAGGGGACCAGTGGACCCCATTCGATATC
The DNA here is from genome assembly GCA_964642815.1 of uncultured Planctomycetales bacterium. Lineage (GTDB taxonomy): Bacteria > Planctomycetota > Phycisphaerae > UBA1845 > PWPN01 > JAAYCU01. The sequence continues at coordinate 12,190 of CAZXSA010000031.1, forward strand.
TTTCTGCATTTCCAGAAGATTGTCCTGGAGAAACTGGTATACCGGGCGGATGTTGAATTTCGGATTGCGCAGGAAGCCGAGGAGCAGTTCCATCGGGCAATTCCCCGCCCCGCGGCCCAGGCCGCCCAGCGAAGCATCCACCCGATTGCATCCGTGGATAATCCCCTCAATGGTGTTGGCGAAAGCCAATTGCTGGTTGTTGTGCGTGTGGACGCCGATCTCCTTGCCGGTCCCTTTCATGGCCTTTTTGTATTTCTTGACCAGCATCTCGATCTGCTCGGTGTACAAGGCCCCAAAGCTGTCGACCACGACCACGGTACTGGCCGGCGTGGTGGCGATCACTTCCAGGGCCTGATCGAGTTCCGGCTCCTGGACGATGGAGACGGCCATCAGGTTACAGGTCACCTCGTAGCCTTTGTCATAAGCATCCTTAATCATGTCCACGGCCACGGGGATCTGATGCACGTAGGTTGCCACCCGGATGACATCGAGAACGCTCTTTTCCTTGGGCGGAATGTCCTCGTGATAATCGCATTTCTCGGCGTCGGCCATGGCCGTGAGCTTAAGGTCGGTGGGGTTGTCGCCGACGATTCGACGAATGTCGTCCTCATCGCAGAATTTCCAGGCCCCGAACTTGTCCGGCGCGAAGATTTTCTTGGAGGCTTTGTACCCGACCTCCATGTAATCGATGCCCGCGGCGACACAGGTTTGATAGACGGCCTTGGCGAAGCCGTCCTTGAACATGTGATCATTGCACAACCCACCGTCGCGAACGGTGCAGTCGAGAACCTTGATTTCCGGCCGATAGGTGATCCAAGGGGCTTTCATCTTTGGCTCCTTTTGTAAACCGAGCCGGTTATTGTCCCATAATCGCCATTGACGGTCAATATGGACTTTACGGCTTGGCTTTGCATGTTGATATCGGGTGGCGACAGGGCGTTCTTGATCTGGTTCTCGGTTGGTCGATCCGCTGGGACGGACTCGGCCGCGCGTTTGGGATTCCATCAACGGTTTTGCCTATTGACCCTGGCTGGCCGGTTCAGCCGGGGTCTCCAAGGGTTCTTCCTCGAAGTTGGTCTCCTCGGTTTCCGGGAAAACCTCGGGTGGATGGAGCTGGCGATAAACCTCAAAGAATGGTTGATACTCTTTCAGATCGATCGGATCGACAAAACCGGAATACCCCATCGGGACCAGGGCCAAAGGGTTTTTCCCGACGACTTTCAAGAGAAAGTCCTTCACCTTGGCGGTGAGTTCCGGCGGATTATTTCGGGCGGCCAGGAACGGCCCGGCGGGTACGGCGACCGTATGAGCGATAATCCGTACCTCATCTTGCGAGGGGTTCAATAGCAGCAGACTGCCGCCGGTCTTTTTCCACTTATTATATTCGTCCTCGTCAATTATTCCCGCGGCATTGTGCTCCAACAGAACGCTCTTGGCGACTTCCAGGGAATTGATATGGTGCATACCCAGGTTCATGCCAAGGCCCAGAAGGCCCTGATTCAAATCGTTCTTATCCACGCCCGCTTCCAGAAGGGCCCCGAGAGCCGCTTCGTTAAGCGGATCCTCCGGAGTCAGGAAATGGAAACGCTGCTTTTTCAGTTCCCCGAGACTCCGCAGGGGAGAATTGGGGGCCACGATAATGAGTCCACGCCGGATTATTCTGCCTTGCGCATCCTTCGGGACCGCCAGAATCTCGTAGGTATCCGCCGGGGCAATCTGCTCGAAATCGCCGGCCGTCAGCATGGCGAACTGCAATCGACCCGTGCCCAGATGGATGCGAATCTGTCGGGGTTTGAGCAACTCGAAACAGACCGGCTTGTTCAAATGAAGCGCCAGGTTGTCATTGAACAGGCTGTGTTTCGGAACAAACAAAGGTGGGGGAAATTCGAGTTTGGTGATGCCCACCCGAACCGGTTGTTGACCGAGCCCGCGAAGGTTTAGCGGATCGACCACGTGGGCTACGGTCGAGCAGCCCCCAGTGAAGGAGAGTAAGGCCATCCCCATCAATGTGGACCAACGACAGAACCTGTCACCGCACGAACCAAACCTTGGTAAGCAAATCCTTTTCATGGGCAATCAGTATAGCCGCCGACTCGAAAAGAAAAAAGGCGGGACGTCGAATGGGGAATCAGACCTCAAGATGCACGGTGTGATGGAATTCGTTGACCAAGGCCCGGTGTTTTTCGTTGAGCAAGTCAACCCAGCGGTGATGGAGGATCACGTTGACCGCCACGCCCCGGCCGTTACCGGATCGCTCGAATCTCACAATATCCCCACCCTGAAGCTCGACCGAGGGGGACGCGAGTTCGAATCGCAGCTTTTCGCCATTTTCCGCTTGGATGATGCCTGATGAAACCGAAGGAATGTAGCTCTGAACGGTGCCGGTCACGTCATGCTCTCCCGCTACCTGGTGGTTCAGATACAGAAGACAACCCAACTTGTCTTCCCCTCCGGCGATATGGATAAAATCGATGCGTACGGAAATAGCCAGGAATGAAGGGCTATTTTCTATACATTATGCCGGGAAATAGCGATAATGACAACCGAACATATGCCTAACAATATTAAAATGAGCTATTCGGGAAAGACGATTATTAGCAAGAAAAACCCTGAAAAGGACAAAACCTTGCCTTGTATCCCCAGCAGGTGACGGATATACGTCAGAATGTTGATAATTCTTAAGATGTCTTGGTCGTTGGTTTACCAAACCATAGCGAGAAAAAGACCAATAGAACTTGGGTTCCGTAGCTAGCCCCAAAAAGGGCACCGGCCACGGCGATAACATAGATAAACCCCGCCATCGGCCGGGCAAGCCACCAGCCCAACATATCGAGGGCGATGGCCAGCATCGGTAGCGGCCCCAGAATGAGTTTGAAACGCGGCCCCCATCCCGTACATAGGAAAAGGCCGGTCACGATCAGGGCAAAAACAGGAATACTCAGAATATGCATGTGTGTAATGAGCACCAGTCGTTCCGTCGTTGGCGGCGAAATGTGCATGGTCTGGCTTTCCTGGCTTATCGCTGGTGCCGCCGCTTTGGCGACGAGAACGTATTGCGGGTCCGCGTTTGCACTTACCGCGTAAGGCAGATCGGCCTTATCGCCGCCGTCGGCACGGTGGCAGGTGACGCAACGGAGGGCGATGACCTCGCGGGCGGAAGGACCATCCGCCTCGTACAACGCCGGTCGGGCAAAATGCTCCTCCTTTGCGCCATCCTCCAGCCAGGACACCAACGCCCGAATTTCCTTCGGACCGCCTTTATCCAGATGTTTTCGCATACCGCCGCCCGGTAACACTTCGCGGAGCATCTCGGAGGGCAAGGCCAGATCGCTGGTGACCGGAACATCCAAACCGTGATAGGCCGCTCGAAGATCATTCAGACTCATCCCGGGGGTCATATCCCGCAGGTGGTGTTGCATGTGGATATTCAGGACGGCAACCAGATAACCTGCGCCCACCAAGGCCAGAAAGAGCGTCAATGTTACCTTCGCGTACAGAGGCAACCTGCACAAACGTGGCGGAACCAGGGTATTTTCGTCGCTCATTTAGCTTACCTCGTCTCACATTCCGCTACGGCAGCGGCGGTGGTTCAATGACTGGATATTCACCTGACAAGCCCTTGAGAAACTCAACCATGTCCGATTTATCCTGGTCCGTCAGTTGGGCATCGCGAACCGCCTTCATCATGGCCGACAGGTTGGGATTATCCTTGCCGCCGGCGGCCATCAGGGCAACCGCGTCAGCCAAGGTCGCGGCGCTGCCGTCGTGGAAATAGGGATGGGTATCAGCGACGTTACGCAGATGGGGAACCCGAAACTTGCCCATGTCGCCATCCAGTTTGGTGACGGCCTTACGACCCTCATCCGGCTTCTCCTTAGCCGAGCCGACGCCGGTATTGTAGAAGTTGCCGTTGCTGAATAGCGGCGGCTGGTGGCAGTCGGCGCAGCCGGCGCTCATGAACTTGTTCAGGCCGCGGACCTGAGCTTCGTTCAGGGCTTTCTCGTCTTTGTTCTCATGATACCGGTCATAAGGCGAATTGCCGCTCAGTACCGTCCGCTCGAAAGCGGCGATAGCCTTGGCGATACCGTCCTCGGTAATGCCGGTGCCGAATACCTGCTGAAAACGTTCCTTGTATTCCGGAATCTCCGCCAGACCGGCGATCGCGACCTCCATGCTTTCCATGCCCATCTCGATGGGATTCTGGATCGGCCCAAGGGCCTGTTCCTCGAGCGTCTTGGCCCGGCCATCCCAGAACTGCGAGGTCATATAGGCGGCGTTGATAACGGTGGGACTGTTGCGCTCGCCGATCTTCCCGTGGATGCCCTCGCTGGTCGGTTTATGCTCGGTCCAGGCCATCTTCGGATCGTGGCAGGTCGCGCACGCAATGGTTTTATCCTTGCTGAGTCGCGTTTCAAAGTACAGCATCTTGCCCAATTCGATTTTGGCGGCGGTCATGGGATTGTCCGCGGGAATGGTCAGCGCGGGTAACCCAAGCGGAATCTCAACCTCGACGATCTTGTCCGATGTGTCCTTGGCGGGCGCGGCCGGTTTCTCGGATTCCTTGCAACCCGATGCGGCAATAAGGATCGCAGCGACGAGAATCACTTGAGTGAAAAGGCGTCGTCTCGGAAACATGGTCGTTACCTCCTTTGGGGGCCGATGACATGTCGATCGATAATGAAACGTTATCCTCCGAACCCATGAAAAAGTAACCGCAAATAACGCCGGCCGCAAGACCGGCCGTGAATATTCGCTGATAGGTCGGGAACGGGTTATAATTCGGCCGAAAACAGTGCGGGTTGATCTGTCGGAAACCCGCCGGCATGGACGAGGAACACGCGGTGAATCAGGCGAGAATCGGTATCATCGGCGGATCGGGTTTGGGCCAGGCCTTCGCGGGTCAGGTGGCGGGGCGGGAAGTACAAGTGGAAACGCCTTTCGGAAGACCGAGCGGTCCAATCCTCTTAACCCGATGGCAAGGCGTGGATGTCGCTTTCTTGTCCCGGCACGGTCCCGGCCATCTGCTCAATCCATCCATCGTTCCGTATCGAGCCAATATTTTCGCCCTGAAAAAACTGGGGGTAACTCACATAATCGCCAGCGGGGCAACCGGGAGCCTCCGCGAAGAGTACCAACCCCGGCATCTGGTCGTCTGCGATCAATTGATTGACCGCACCTATCGGCGGGGAAATACATTTTTCGATGCGGGTCTGGTCGCCCACGTTGAGTTCGCCGAACCGTTTTGCCCGATGCTGCGTCAACTGCTGATCGAAGCCAATGCGGGCGTGGAGACCGTGGTTCATCCAACGGGCACTTATATCTGCATGGAGGGGCCGCCGTTTTCCACCGTGGCCGAGTCGCGCATGTACCGGCAGTGGGGCGGTGATCTGATCGGCATGACCGCCTTGCCCGAGGCGAAACTCGCCCGCGAGGCGGAGATGTGCTACGCCCTGTTGGCGTTGCCTACGGATTACGATTCCTGGCGGCCGCACGAGCCGGGCCGTGACCGAGGCCAACTGCTGGCGGAAATCATCGGAAACCTGCAGGCCGCCACCGAAAACGCCATTACTCTGCTTCGATCCGCGATTACCGCCTTGGCGGCGAAACTGGATGATCCATGCCCCTGCCGCGAGGCGTTGCAACTAGCCATCTGGTCGGACAAGAAACAGGTGCAACCCGTCGATGTGGAACGGCTCCGACCGCTGATTGGGCGTTATTTCCCGTAGTGTAAACGGCTATCTCGTTATGAACGATGTTCTGCTCATGGCCGTGGGGGGAAGACAAACCTTGTGGCTTCAAATCCTCCGTGCGGCCTGCTTGCCGGTCTTGCTTTTCACTGCATTCACTCATGGACAGCGGTTGCCCGTACCGGTGTACGTCGTGGAGAGCGTTGAAGCCCAGCAGCGGCTGCAGGATATTTCCGTTTTGGAATCCGCGGAACGCTGGGGGGACGCGGCCGAGGAGTATCAGCGACTGACCGACGAGTTTGGCGATGTCCTGGTTCGGATTGACGAATACCATTTCCGCGGGTTGATCGATCTTATCCATGAGCGTCTTGGCCATTGGCCGCCTTCCGCGATGGAGACATATCGTCGTCGGTTCGATGACCGGGCCGAGCGGGAATTCGCGCGGCTCGGAGCCGAACCCGCATGGGATAGCTTGCAAATGTTTATCGATCGCTGGTGGTGGACAACCATCGGCCGACAAGCCGCGGAAAAGTTGGCCGACCAAGCCGAGACCCAAGGAACCCGGGAGATTGCCGCACAAATGGCCTTGCGTTTGGGGCGATCGGTTCCCGTCACCGCTCCGGCCACGCGGCCCGATGATCGTGAAATCCTTGGTGAGCGGTTAGGCGAGCCACTCTGGGATATTTCCTTGGATGACCTTATCCAGCCAATGGCTGGTGCCGATTGGCAAGCGGAGCGTACGGCAGGGTACATGGATCAGGCTGGATCGGCGGGCAAAACGCGATGCGCGCCGGTCTTGGCGGGTGATTATATTTATATACAGGATGCCAACCATCTGACGGCCGTGCGGTCGCTCAGCGGTCGTCTGGCTTGGCGCTATCGGCCGCACGAAACCTGCGAAGTCGTTGCCGAAAATACAGGTTCAGCGCTGTCCCCGACAGTGATTGACGGTCGGGTTTATGCACTGTTCGATGAGCGGCAGACCGACTATCGAGGTGTCAGTCGAACCCGCGATCGTTCGCTGCTGGTTTGTTTGAACGCCGGCGACGGTAAGGAAATTTGGCGATTCTCGCTTTTATCGAACAAACTCCCCCAGGCTAACGCGCGCTTTATCAGCCAACCTATGGCCATCGAATCATTCCTGTACGTTCTCGCCACGCAGGTTTCGGGGACCGGATCGAAGGCGATCCGACTGATACGCCTGCTATGCGAGGACGGGCGACAGGTAGGAGAGACGCATCTTTTCGGCACGGACGACACTCCCGATCAATCCCTCGCGCTTGGTCATCTGAAGGCTTGGGGAGAATCGCTTTTCGCACAGGCGGCACCCGGCGTCATCGCGTGTATGTCGGCCGCCACGGGGCGTGTCCGCTGGTTGGTTCTCGGTGAAAAATCGGTAAATATCGAGACGGTCCATCTTGAGGCCGGCACGGAACCTATGTTGTTGAGCATTTCAGCGGAGCGTGGCGCGATTACTTGGCATGATATCGATAGCGGCCGGGAAATCCGTACGATTTCCATGGACCGGCTAACCAAGGAAACTTATTGGACGGGTTTACTGGACGGCCGGTTGATCGTTTTCGGACAAGGCAGCATTATCGCGGTCGATTCGAAGACGTGTGAAATCATTTGGGAACAAAAAGGTCAGGATATGGATTGGATCGGCCGGCCGTTTCTGTATGCCGGCTCCCTAATCTGGCCAACGTTCGGTGGGTTGCACGCGCTGACCGGCGATGGCCGAGGTCGCTATCGATCCGACTGGCCGGCTTCATGTAAGCCCATCCACGAACCCCTGTGCCCTCTGGTCGACAGGGGGTTGCTCTGGATCATGAACGATAAGCGTCTTTACTGCTGCCCGACAGGCGATGGCATAAAAACCCCGGTGCATGACTTATCCCGGAAAGCAAAGGAAGATTTCGAGGCGCGGCTGGACTTGGTGGCGTTGGCCTTACGTGACCCGACTAACGAACAAGCGGCACTGACGGCGTTGGATACTGCTTTATTGGAGGCGGATCAGACAGGCCGGCGAGAAGGCCTTTTGAATTTAATAGTGCAACAGGTCAACTCACCCTCGGCGAAATGGCGGGTGAATATTCTGGATGCGTTGACGGAACGGGTCGAAAAACTGGCGGACAACCCCGCCCGGCAAGCCGCCTGGCGCTTGCATTTCGCCCATTGTTATGCTCGCCTTGGCGAAGCGGCAAGGGTATTGTGCCTGTGCCGGCAAATACTATCGGATAACCGGTTACGTCGGGAACCGCTTGATGATAAGCAACCTTTCATGAACGCCGGCCGGGTCGCCGGGAAGCTTATTGCCCGGATCATTAAGGATCATGGACGTGAGGTTTATACTGTTTATGAGGAGGAAGCGGAACGGTTGCTTGCCCGGGCAGTCGAGGCCGCCTCGCCGGCTTTGCTCGAAAAAATCCTCGATGAGTATCCGAACGCATTGGCGGCTGGTCAGGCTCAATTAGCCCTGGCGAATCTCGATCGGCAATCCAACCACCCGATCCGCGCCGCGCGTCGCCTGTTATCCCTGTGGCATCGGGTCATTCAGGAACCCGCCGGAGAAACATGGGCCCCCTTGCTCCCGCGAAAAATGGCCGAATCGTATTTTCAAGCGGGTCTATGTAAAGAAACGTATTACTGGCTGAGTCGCGGCCGGCGTATCTATCCGGATCAACAACATCTATATGAAATTCCCGCGCCAACTTCCCGGCCGGTGCTGATCGACTCCTTTGCCGGCCGGCGGACCGTATCCCGATGGCAACGACGATATGCCTCGCCGCCGGTCATTCTTTCGCCCCGCTTCATGATCCCAAATGATTGGGCCGAACCCTTGGCGTTGATTCTTACCTCGGGCAAGCTTGAAGCGATAAACGAGCCGAGCGGCACAATCAAATGGACCTTGCCCGTGGGGAATGATATCCCCCAATATCTTGGCGAGTATAACGATTTGCTCCTGCTGGCCACCCGACACGAAGTCCGCGCCCTGGACCGCGAAACGGGGCGGCAACGGTGGACCTGGGGGCATCGGCCGACCATGGCCGATTCACCGGTCGTCGATCCGGAAATTTTCACTTATATCAACGGATTTGCCGTCGGCGAATTGCATCTGGTTGTATTTTTAAATAACGGTCGTTTGTTCGCCATGCGTATCGCCGATGGTGAAGTCTTATGGCAGCGTTCATTGGATCGAATCCTTCATGGGGCGGCGGTACTGAACGACGAACACCTTGTGTTTGCTTTCATGAGGAACGGCCAGTCCGGTTTAACTGTTCTCGATGCATGGACCGGACGGGACACGGGCGAGAGCGAGACGATCGAGTCCCGGCAGGTCCATTGGCTTGATCTTGCCGCGCCCGGCGTCCTGATTGCGGCCGGTGGCGGTTTTCTAGCCGGCTATACCGGTGACCTCAATCGCCAATCGTGGGAGTTGCGGGTGCCGGGTTTTCTTCGTCGCGTGGTGACGGCCATCGGGCCGACCGATATGTATTTATCGACCGATGGTCGAGAGGTTGGTCGGGTCGGCGTGACGGATGGGTTTGTGTTCTGGCGCAAAGTATTGTTTGATGATGACGAGGACACGATTACACGCATCCTGCTGCACGATAACCGGCTTCTCGTGTTTGCCGAACGGTCAGTCATCGCGCTGGACTCGGATCAAGGACGACTGCTTTGGAACCGATCGTTGCCGGTCGAACTGTTTCCGGACTCGATCCGGCGGCAGGGGGACACCTTGCTGCTGTCTGGGGTCATGCGGGGGCATTGGACCATGATCGGATATCACGTCCAGGACGGGACACCGGTTTCATTGCCGATTAATCTGGAGCGATTTCTTTATTCTCTCGAGAGTATTTCGGGGCCGGTTCTGACTGATCACGGCCTGCTGATTTTCCAACATAACACGCTCTTGGGATGGTCGTGGATGGACGGCTCGGACACCCCATCGGACACGCCGGTGCGTTGACAATAACCGGCCTGTTCGATAATCTGTTCAAGATCGTAAGAAGCCGTCCGGGGTGCCGCCTGCTATGTCCGTCCAGCACTCATGGCTTCCCCCAACGGCCGCATACCTGGAAACGAAACCGCCTGGCAGTATGTTTCTCTTACTCGATTAGAGGCGCGTCGGTGATGAAACATGATATGAATCTCCGGTTATGGCCGCTGGCCCTGTTGCTCTTTGCCGGTTGCGGCAATTGGGGTTGGGACTGGGACTGGGATATGAAGTCGCTGACCGGTAAATCCTCGGAAACCAAACCCGCGGGAACGTTGGACGAAAAAACCCAAGCCATGTTGACCCGTACCTCGCGGGCCATGGCCGGTACGGTAGGGGAGGTAACCTACTTGCGCGGCGCGCAAGGCTTGCGCGTTCGTGGCTATGGATTGGTGGTGGGTTTGCCGGGAACGGGGGGGACCAATTGCCAGCCGAGCTTTCGTGATGCTGTTCTTCGCGATGTCCGCCGGGCCAAGTCGGCCAATCCCGGTGACTGGCCGCGCGGCGCCACCGCCGAGGATATCCTAAACAGCGCCAATACCGCCGTGGTCCAGGTGGACGCGGTTATCCCCGTCGGGGCCCTTAAAGGGCGACGCTTCGACGTTACGGTACGCGCGGTGGATATGGATTCCACCTCCTTGGCCGGGGGGATCCTCAAGCCGTGCGATCTCAAGGTCTATAACCCTGACAATCCTCAACTTGAGGGCCGGGCTCACGCGCGGGCGGAGGGGACCGTCTTCGTTAATCCTTTTGCTTCCGAGGGGGATGCGGCCACCGTGGTGAACTTCCGCGAAGGTCGTGTCCTGGGCGGGGGTGTTAATATCGAAAACCGCCGCATGAGCCTGATCCTCATGTTCGAGTCCTACAGCACGGTCCGCCAGGTGGAGACGGCCGTTAATCAGCGATTCAAGAGTCGTCAACACGTCAAGGTTGCCGATGGAATAAGTTCCACCAATGTTGATCTTTTCCTGCCCGAGGAATACAAGGACCGCGAGGCGCAGTTCCTTCAATTAGTGCGTCATTTACCGTTGTCCGTTTCGCGCGAGATTCATGAGCGGCGGGTTGGCGAGCTGGTTGGTGAGCTGGCCCAACCGGATGCTCCCTGGGAGGATGTCGCCCTATCGATCGAAGGGCTGGGCAAAACGATTCTCCCCATCCTTCAGGAGCATTACGCGGATGCTCGGCCGCACGTGAATTACTACACCGCTCGCGCGGGGCTGCGACTGATGGATGATACCGCGTTCGATGGTGTTCTCCGCCACGCTCGGGACAAGCGCAGTGTTTTTCGTCAGCAGGCGATCCGCGAGTTGGGCACATGTGCCATGCCCGGTAGGGCCGGCCCGGCCTTGAGAGAATTGCTCGGCGATACCGACGCGTCGATTCGCATTTCGGCCTACGAAGCCTTGCGCACCGTGGACCCTGGCATGGTCGAAAAATTCGTGGTGGGGACCAAGCCGGTCAACTTCATGCTCGAGGTAGTGCTTTTCGAAGGGCCGCCTTTGATTTATGTGCGGCGTACCGAACAACAAAGGATTGCCCTGATCGGTGGGCAACGGATGCAATTTCGCCCGCCTTTACTCTATTCCGGTCCAGGTAAACCGGTGACTCTGGCCGCCGATATCAATGCGGATACGATTTCCGTTATCCGAAAAAATCATCTGGGTGAAGTCGTAGCCGGGCCGGCCAAGGCGCCCTTGGCGGTTGCTCCCCTGGTCCGTTTCCTCGGCGAAAATCCCAACCGGGATATCAAAGGCGCGCTGCTCGGCCTCGGGGTCAATTATGCCGATATCATTGACCTGCTGTTCCGGCTCTGCAAGGAAGGGGCCATTAATGCCGACGCCCGATGGGAGCAACCATCCGTCGAGGAGCTCATCGGCCCACTCGCTCCCCTGGATCGCCCGGAGTCGGAACTATAATCGTTCCGGAGCAAAGCGGTGGACGTCGGTCTTTACATCCATATTCCCTTCTGCCGGCGCAAGTGCGGCTATTGCGACTTTTTCTCTCAACCTATTCAGCCGGAACCGGCCGAGGCGTTTGTCCACGCTTTGTTATGCGAACTGCGTCTCACCTTCGATCCGTCGTTTATGCGGATTGCCACGATCTTCATCGGTGGCGGGACGCCGACCATCCTGCCCGAATATGTTCTTCGGGAACTGTTGCATGGGGTGATCGCGTGGGTTCGGCCCGATGAGCAAGTTGAGTTCACCGTAGAGGCCAATCCTGAAACCGTCCACGAAAGTACGGTTGATTTGCTTTGCGCCAGTGGCGTGAATCGTCTCTCGCTCGGCGTTCAATCTTTTCATCAGCCGGAGCTGGGCATGCTGGATCGCGCCCACCATCCCGAGGATGTCATTCGTAGTGTGCGCCTCCTCCGCGAGATGGGTATCCCACACTTGAACCTCGATTTGATTTTCGGAATTCCCGGCCAGTCGCTCCCCGACTGGCTGGACAATCTTCGCCAGGTAATCGTCTTGGTTCCCGATCATCTTTCCTGTTACGGCCTGACCTATGAGGCGGGAACCCCCTTGCATCAGCGTCGCGAGGCGGGTTTGGTGCGGCCCGTTGCTGACGAGGTGGAGGCGGATATGTATCTGGGCGCCATCGACCTACTGGCCGAGGCCGGTTTCGCCCATTATGAAATCAGCAATTTTGCTCGACCGGGTGGCCAATGCCGGCATAATCTCCGCTATTGGCATCAGGAACCAGTCATTGGGATAGGCCCATCGGCTTCCGGTTATCTCGATGGGCAAAGATGGAAAAACGTCACCGATGTGCGGGAATACCTTTGCATGCTCAGCCAGAACGAGAAACCGGTAATGGAAGTGGAATGCTTATCTGCGCGCCGCCGGGCGGGTGAACTGGCCATGCTTCTGCTGCGGACGACCGACGGCATCCATACTCGGGAATTTGAGGAAAAAACAGGTTTCGATCCGCGTAGCCTTTTTGCCGATACTATCAAACAACATCAGCGGGTAGGTTTGTTGGAGATATCCGAGAGTGGGATTCGCCTGACCCGTGAAGGCCTGCTGTTGGCCGATACCGTCTTGTCCGACTTTATGCTGGCTGACGAGTAGTTGCTTAAAAATGCCGGAAGTCCACTTGACATACGCCGGTTGTTCGATCCTAATAAACATGGAGCATGGGACGGCCGGCGGACGCCGCTTACCCCATGAGGAGTGGGGTGGTTCCCAAGGCAATGGAGTTATCTTTTGTTCTCAGGAGATTCAGACATGGAAGGCGCGATTTCCCAACATCTGTTAGCTTTTTTGGGGTTAGGACCGGTTCAATATGTGCTGATCATAGCCCTGATAGCCTTGATCATCTTTCTGAAGATCTATCGCAGCCGCCAGTCTTAAACAGGACTCTGTTTCTGGACGGCCGAAAAGCACACGAAACCACCGATCATGCAGGCGGGTCGCTTCCTTATTGCGAAGGCCCGCCTGTTGCGCTTATCGATGGCGATAAACCCACCGGCCGGGTGTCATCGGCTTGTTCGTGGCCATGAAATAGGGTCGATCGAGGTGCTGAATGCTCGCCCGGCGTTATCGAGAAAACCCGCTGATCCGTCCTGCCGACGTGCCACCCTGGCGGAAGGACTTCCGAGTGGTGGGCGTGTTTAACGCCGGTTGTGCGCGAGTGAACGGCGAGGTTATCCTGTTGCTGCGGGTCGCTGAATCTCCATCGTGCGGCCCCGACGAAATCGTCGCCCCGATTCTGGATCTTTCCGACTCCTCGGGTGGAATCGAGCTTATACGGGTCCGCGGTAGCGATCCGGATTTTGAGAACATTGATTCCCGCGTCTTTCGTTATCAGGGACAAACCTATCTTACCTCCATTTCCCACCTGAGGATAGCCCGGAGTCAAGATGGACGCAGGTTCACCATCGACCCCGCCCCGGCCATCCGTCCGGAAACGCTGAACGAGGAATTCGGCGTCGAGGATCCAAGGATTACCCGTATCGGGGAGGAATTCTATATCAATTACACCGCCGTTTCCCGGCGGGGAATCACCACCGCGTTGGCGATCACGGAGGATTTTCGCGATTTTCGACGGCTGGGGATTATTTTCGCCCCCGAGAATCGCGATGTAACCATCTTTCCGGAGCGCATCGAGGGCCGGTATATATGTTACCATCGACCGTCGGCCGGGATTGTCGGGAATTCAGCCATCTGGCTGGCCCGCTCGGACGATTTGCTGCAATGGGGAGACCACGCCTGGGTTTGCGGTCCGCGAGGGGCTGACGGATGGGATAGTCTGAAAATCGGTGGCGGGGCGGTCCCCATCAGAACCGATCACGGCTGGCTGGCCATCTATCACGGCGTCGATGGCGACCAGCGCTATTGCCTGGGAGCCTTTCTGGCGGATTTGAACCATCCTGAGCGGATAATCGCTCGCTCGTCGCGGCCGATTTTGGAACCGCGGGAGCCCTACGAACGGACCGGTTTTTTCGGCCAGGTGGTTTTTACTTGCGGGGTGATTGCCGATCCCGGCGGGCGGGTTATCATCTATTACGGGGCTGCGGATGAATGTATCGCCGCGGCCGAGACCACGGTGGACGACCTGCTGGCCTCGCTGGCCTGATACCAGCCGATCGGGAGATTGCCTGTGAACCTCAACGTACGATGCGAACATTGTGGCAAACCTTTTGAGGTGCCCCGAGAGCAGGCGGGCCAGCAAGGCAAGTGTCCGGTCTGCGGAAACAGCGTATATGTTAAAACTCCGGACGAGGATTTGCAGGAATTGCCTTTGGCCCCCGAGGACAGCGATGCCCTGCGTCGGGAACAGCAGTTGGAGGAGCAACGCCGCCAGTTGGATCGGATGCTTCGCGGCGAGCAGGAAGCCGCCGAACCCAGGCAGAAGCCGGCTCGTCCCGCGCCCGCCGCGCCACGTCGAACGACGGCCAGTGTCGAATCCGTGGTGCTGGCCTACCTGACGGCCATGCGCGACTCGAATCTGCAAAAGGCCGAGGAATGTCTCCAATTGCTGAAAACTCGTTCCGAGGACGCCCGCAACGTCGTGGACCGGCTCATTGGCGATCAGCTTCCGCCCCAACAACTGGCTAATGTCCCACCGGGCGTGTACCAGGGATTTCTGAAGAGCCTGAGCAATCAATTGCATTAAAAAAAGTCCCGGGCCGACCAGCGACCCGGGACTTGCGCAGCCTGTTCATTAACTTCGAGTCACGACATCAGGGTTGCTCTTCTTCCTTCGGTTCCTCGATCTCGATATCCATGTCCTGGCCACCCATGCCGCCACCCATGCCGCCCATCATCATCATCATGATCGGCTGGACCATCTGACTGACCGACTGAGCCAACTCCACCGGAAGCAAGATGTCCGCTTGGACGGCCGTCTCTCCAACCTTTGTCTGGCTGAAAGCCAGCGGTGCCGCGTTCGGCAGACTCAGCGGGAAGGGAATTTCCATACCGACTTTGCCGCCGATATTCATGACCATGGCGAGAACCTGATCCACGTTCAGATAGCCGACGACCACTCTTTGGTCCTTGGGCAGTCGGTCAGCGACTTTGAGAATCATGGCGTTGTTCGCCAGGGGGGCCTCACCCTTCCGGAGGTTGTCGGCCACCTGCTCGAAGCGTTTTTTACCGCCGCCGAAAGTGAGCAGGACGTATTCCTTGCCTACCGTGCCGACCCGGATCAACCCGCTCTCCGGACCGAGCACATCCTTGATTTCCTGCAAAGTCTGCTCATCCAGTTCGGGAATTTTATTTAGGTCAATGGTTACCTCATCGATGACCGCGTCGCCGCTTTGATCGGCGTTTTCGCGAATTTGGATCGCCTCGGTGATGGCCTTGATATCGTCGGCGGAGATGTCCTCCTGTTTCTTGGCGGCCTGCACGATGAGCTCCTTGCCGA